>JAHQVZ010000273.1 GCA_019634055.1 Leptolyngbyaceae cyanobacterium MAG.088 | reverse complement strand
CCTGGTAAATGTCTGATGGCGACACTGGCATCAAACGTACTGATAAACCATCGTCCATTGGCATTGGGAGTGGACCCTTCTGCGTGAGTGATGCCTCCTTGACGAAATAAATTATTCAAAGTGGCTAATGAGTCAGGCTCAGGCATACTTTTAATGATTGCAGCGGGAGTATGCTCACAGGCTGGCAGTATTAGCTGCTGCTTAAGCGATCGCCTAAGGGTTTGCAGGGATGTAATAGGAAATTGTTGCGACGACATGGCTTTGGACGATTTATATCCTCAATGAGCTAAGCATCATATCTAATGTACATTACTTAGGACATCGCTCGATTTATACGCATTGCTTAGGCCATTGCTAGTAACAAAATTATCAATGGTCCATCTCAAAAAAATGTGCGTTTTTGTAATAATCGAATGTCTTGGGTTGCTTGTCCAGCTTCTTTTTGCCTTAGTGTTTAAGCAATTTCCCCTAAAAGTACAATTTAATACAGTTTAATTAGATACGTTGATCCAGGTTTGATGATGATGTGCTTGATGAGTAAGATCCATAAGCAATTGGGAATAGACACCCTCTTTAAGGGAAGGGGCTAAACTTTGCTGTTGGTCAATGCAAGCTACCCAATGATCCACAACTCGGATAAAAGGAGCCAATCTGCCATCATCGTAAAGTTTGGGAAATTCCAAACGTTCTGGAATATCGAATTTTACTAAGGGTTCACCAGCTTTGCTGCCTGAGAGAGTAAAGCCATGGATGTAGTCTTTATGGCTGGCATTGCCCAGTACTAGGGTACCTTTTTCTCCATATACTTCGACCCAATGCCCTCGACCAGCTAAGGCTACAGCGCTGAGGGTAACCTGCACAGGTGTGCCATCGACAAGCTCTAAACTAATACTGCAAGTATCGTCAGAGTCGACGGGTTTGTGGTTGCCAGAAACTGGGTCTGGGCGTTGGGTAATGGTGGTGCTTAAATTGGCTGATAACCGTTTAACGGGGCCAAAGAGCCAGTCAACATAGTCGAACATATGGGAACCTATGGAGCCTAATGCTCCACCGCCTTGTTCCTTGCGGGCATACCAGTTCCAAGCGCGCTCTGGATTGGCTCGACTTCCCGCGATCCAGTCAATTTTGATCAGGCGTTTTTGGCCGACATAGTCTTCGTTGAGGAGTTCTGCTAAACGTTGCCAGGCGGGAATAAATCGAAACTCGAAATCCATGACAGCGGCTACTTGGTGCTGTTGTGCTAGGGCATGGAGTTCCTTGGCTTCTTGTACATTGAGGGCTGTGGGTTTTTCAAGTAATAGATGTTTGCCAGCTTTCAGCACCGCTGCTGCCATGACGTGGTGGGCAAAAGGGGGTGTAGCTACACTTACGGCTTGCACATCAGGCAGGGCAACAATGTCTTCGATAGTATTGCAGGCATGGGGGATGCCATGGCGTTCGGCAATAGTTTGGGCCTGGTGGAGATCGCGATGATAAACCGCTACCACATCTGTGCGATGGTGAGCTTTGAAGCCGGGAATATGGATTTTTTGACCAAATCCTGTGCCAACAACGGCAACGCCTATAGATGCCTGAGTCATGGTGCAATTAAAAAATTAGTGATGGGGAGTGTTAACAACCCCCATAGCTTAGCCTAGCGATAAGCGGGGACACAGGGCTAGTTGCTGCTTATGGGGATATGGTTTGGGCGTTTAATCTGGGCGTATAATAATGAACGTTAATAGAACTTTACAAGAACGGCCCAACCATGAATTACTACTACTTTTTTACGCCCCCCTACTTTTTTATGGTGGCCGGTCTATTGATTGCGGTTACATCAGGGGCTGCCTTTAGTGCCGTTCTTAAGGATATTGTGTCTGCGTGGAGAAAAACTCGTTCATCGGCAGTTGTTGCTAAGTTGGGTGGCCTTAATATTCAATTGCCATTTTTAGGTATCTGTTCTGGGACGGCTATTTTCTTAGCATCGGGTCTCGGTTGCTTTGGCACACCTACGTGGCTTTCCTATGCGGCGGCTGCCCCCCTAACATTTTTAAGTGCTGGCCTGGTTTGGCGGCAGCTAAAGAGCAATTTGGCATTATTAGAAAGCGGTCAGCCCCGTGCGTTCGAATTAGATTTCTTCCAATAAGTGCATCTTCTCGTGGTGTCCTATTGACTAGCTTTGCTGCTGTGGCGGACTAACTACCGCAGATCGTATTTGCCACAAGGGCGATTTCTACTGGCGGATACGATCTAGCTGGGCTTGGGTATTGGTGACCCACTCATTACGGCCCTGATTGATATATAGGTTAAGTGCTTGCTGGAATACTTGTTCGGCTTCATCGGTACGGTCCAGTTCGACTAGAGCTAAGCCTTTGGAATAATAGGCATGGCCAAACGCAGGATAAAGCTGAATCGCACGGTCAAAATTTGCCAAGGCCAGTTCTGAATTACCTCGACCAAAGTAAGTGATGCCCAGGTTGTAATGGGCTTCTGGATAATTACTGTCGAGGTCAATGGCGGTTTCGAGGGCTTGTACCGCACCATCTAGTTGGTTTTGCTGTAGGTAAATTAGGCCAATCTGATAGTGGACTTCTGGAGCCTGAGGACTGTGCTCTACTGCGGTCAAAAAAGAATCTAGTGCTGTTGATAGGTTTCCTTTTTTGCGTCGTACCAGGCCCAGATTGTAGTGGCCAATGCCTAACTGGGGTTCGAGGGTAACTGCTCGTTGTAAATAGTTTTCTGCCTGGTCCAGGTTGCCACCATCGAGCAACGCGGCACCTAGATTGACATAGGCCATGGTAAAGCTGGCATCTTTCTGGGTTGCCTGCCAAAAGGCATCGGCAGCAGCTTGCATTTGCCGCTGTTCTCGATATGCCAGCCCCAGGTTGTAATGAGCTATTGCCAGGCTAGGGTCAATGGCAATGGCGCTCTGAAAGGCTGCGATCGCATCATCAAGTTGACCTTGCTGTACGTAGATAACGCCTTGTTCTAAGGCTGCTTCAGCGTTACGAAATGATTGGGCAAGGGCAGGCCTAGACGTACTAAAGCTCAATGCGAGCAGTAGAGATAACCCATAGCGATGGCCTAAATTCATTTAATGTTTCCCATTCAACTGGCTAATGACTGACTACTGACTAGCTTGCTATTGATAATTGATGGTCTAGTCAACGAGCAAAAATTAAATAGCAGTATCCTCAATTGGCTGATGGCTTAAGTTCCTGTGAGGATATCAAATGATACAAGGCAATGGTTTTTAGCCTACCACCTAATTTCAGTTATTTTACCTGGGTTATGTCAGTGATTTCCCCTACTCTACCAATGTTCCGTAGCCAATGTTGTCGGGGCTCATATGGGCATTCACAACTTCTCCATCGCGAAACCACACTATCCGTTTTGTTAATTTGGCAACGGCTGGTTCGTGGGTGACCATGACCACGGTAATACCGCCACGATTCAGTTCGTCAAAAATTTTCATCACCTCTTCAGTGGTGGTGGTATCGAGAGCACCGGTTGGTTCATCGGCCAGCAATAGCAACGGACGATTAACAATTGCTCGGGCAATGGCCACTCGCTGCTGTTGTCCGCCTGAGAGCTGGCTGGGTTTGTTGGTTAGGCGATTACCTAACCCTACCTGTTGGAGGGCATTGGCAGCCCGTTGTCGGCGTTCTGCGGTGGGTATGCCCCCATACACCATAGGCAGTGCGACATTGTCGAGGGCGCTCAATTGGGGCAGTAAATGAAACTGTTGAAAGACAAATCCGATTTTCCGATTACGAATGGCGGCCAGGGTGTCATCATTTAGCAGGGCAACATCCTGGTCATCAAAAAAGTAATGTCCGTGGGTGGGGCGATCTAAGCAGCCAATCACATTCATAGCGGTGGACTTGCCTGAGCCTGAAGGCCCCATAATCGAGCAGTAATCTCCCTTGTTAATGCTGAGATTGACATCCCATAGGGCTTTAACTTCTGTGTTGCCGCTGCCGTAGACTTTGGAGATGTTTTGGAGAGTGATTAAGGAAGACATTATTAAATACTTCTCAATGCCACGATTGGATCTAGCTTGGCGGCTTGACGGGCGGGGATAACGCCAAAAAATAGGCCAATGCTACCGGAAACGCCTACGGCCATTACGATAACGCTGATTGAAGCAGATGATTCGAAGGGGGTGAGCAAACTGAGTAAACCAATGCCGCCAACGCCTAATAGGGTGCCGATAATGCCGCCAGCAGCTGAAAGGATAATGGCTTCAATTAAAAACTGGATGAGAATGTCCTGTTGAGATGCACCGATGGCTTTGCGCAGACCAATTTCCTGGGTTCGTTCGCGTACAGAGACCAGCATGATATTCATAATGCCAATGCCGCCGACTAGGAGAGAAATGCTTGCGATCGCAGCTAGCATTAATGTCAAAGCACTGGTAATCGTATCGGCAATCGTCAGCAATGTATCCTGGTTTTGGATAAAAAAGTCATCCTCCTCAGGACGAGTAATTCCATGGCGTAGCCGCAACAGGTTTGTAATTTGAAATTCTGCTGTTTGTAGACTCTCAGCATCACGGGCTGTTGCTGAAATAAAGCCCACTTGAATGCCATAGGGAGAGGTGCGTCCGACAATGCGACTTGCCTGGGTAGTGATAGGAATCATCACAGCATCGTCATAATTAACCCCCAAATTTGAGCCTTGAACCGCTAGAACCCCCACCACTTCAAAGGTGACGTTATTAATGCGGAGTGATTGACCCAGGGGCACTTGCTCTTCAAACAGACGCTCAGCCAAGGAATTGCCTAATATGGCAACAGCGCTGGTCCGCTGCATATCTAACTCAGAAATAAACCGCCCCTGGTCCGTCGTAAAGTTGCGAACACTCAGAAATGCTGGGTTAGTGCCAATGACACTGGCATTGGCATTGCGGTTACGAAAGTTGATCAAGCCTGGGGTGGTATTTTCAGCCGCAACATCCACCACCGATGGCACCTGTTCAGCAATAGCTTCGGCATCAGCCAGGACTAGATTGCGCGTAATTTCTAATCCTCCCAATTCACGAGTCTCTCGATTCCCAGGCACGATGAACAAAATGTTTGGCCCCAGGCTTTGAATTTGTTCACTAATATAGCGACGACCGCCTTCCCCCAGGCCCACCATTGAGATTACCGAGGCATTGCCGATAATGATGCCTAACATAGTTAGGCTGCTGCGAAGCTTGCTGGCAGTCAGGGTTTTAACCGCCATTTTGAGACTTTCGCGAAAATCCATTTGTAGGGTGGGCATTGCCCACCAGAGAGCTATACCACCAGAATAAACCAAGATTCAATAACGACGTTTATACGAAAAGCCCCCAGTAATGGGAGCCTTTTTGCAACGTTTAACACCTATTAATGGCGGTGTGAAGGGTGGGCAAAGCCCACCCTACGGATTAAATAATCATCCCATCGGGAATAACTGCGTTCTTAAGAACAACGACAATGCCGCTGCGAATATAGAAGCCTAGATCTTCCCGTTCCGCTTCTTGAATGTTTTCCTTGTTGAGGATTTTCACATTGCGACCAATGCGAGCATTTTTATCAACAATGGCCTGCTTGATAATAGTGCCTTCACCAATACCAATAGGGATTTTGCCACGGGTTAAGTGCTGCTGGCTCTCGCTGGCAGACTCATAATAATCAGAACCCATCAGTAGTGCATTTTCAATCTCACAGCCAGCACCAATACGCTGACGTAATCCAATTACTGTACGGGTAATGTTGCACTGTTTAAGGATGCAGCCATCACCAACAATTGATTCAGTAATCTTACAATCGAGCACCTTGCTAGGAGGAAGATAACGGGCCCGAGTGTAGATGGGTGATTCTTCTTCGTAGAAGCTAAACGGTGGATGAGGCTGCTCGGTTAAAGCTAGGTTGGAGTGAAAGAATGCTTCGATGGTTCCGATATCTTCCCAGTAACCATCAAAGAGATAGGCTTGAATGTTGTAGTCGCGGGCAGCGCCTGGAATAATCTCTTTACCAAAGTCAGTTTGCTCAGGGGAACGTCTTAGCAAATCAATCAGAGTTTGCTTCTTAAACACATAGATTCCCATAGAGGCAATGAAGGGTTTTTCCTTGGCATCTTCAGGATTGAGACCCAAGGTGCTGGTATCGACCTTCATGGCTTCCAATGCATCACCCTTAGGCTTTTCATTGAAGTCCACAATGCGTCCAGCATTGTCAATCTTCATTAGACCAAAGCTCGAAGCCACTTTATAGCCTACAGGCACCACTGATAGGGTGACATCGGCTCCAGTACTACGGTGACGATCAACAAACAGACCATAGTCCATGCGGTAGAGATGATCACCTGAGAGGATAATGATTTCATCCACGTCCCAGCTTTCGAACAGCCATAGATATTTGCGGACGGCGTCCGCAGTACCCTGAAACCAGCTAGGGCTTTCAGGGGTTTGCTGTGCGGCTAAGACTTCTACAAAGCCATCACTGAACTGTGAAAAATTGTAGGCCCGGGTAATGTGACGGTTAAGGGAGGCGGAATTAAACTGCGTGAGGACGTAGATTTTTAATATTTCTGAGTTAATACAGTTACTAACTGGAATATCAATCAATCGATATTTACCGGCTAGAGGAACTGCGGGCTTTGCACGAAACTTAGTTAAAGGGTAGAGGCGAGTGCCAGCACCGCCGCCGAGAATAATCGAAAGAACTCTTTTCACAGGATCGTCTCACTAGCGCAGTTTGTTAATTCATTATTTAGTTTGAGGGTGTATTCAATCCTTGACAAGAGGTTGAAACAATTTATTTTCGATTTGTGCTCTGAGATACCTGAAAAATGGGGCTATCTATTATGTTCCTATAGACGCTATAAGTTGAGCAAATGACAAAATGCTCAGTAATCGAAATGAATTTTGCCTGATACTATCGCTGTGGAAGTTGTCAAAAATTATCAGACTAATGGCAAAAATTACCTTATGAATTGACGTTAACTTTATGACAGACGACTGGCTAACTTAGGTACTGTCTGTTCTTGATCTAAAGGACCATGCTCTAAGACATGTCGGGCAGCATCTCGAATAATCTGTCGCAGTCTGCTCTGGTTAGCACTTTTGTCGATAGTAACGGTCATAACATAGCGCTCTTCGCCTACCTTAAAGGCCACGGTGCTACCAATAACTGAGGAATTCTGGCCTGTCTTTTCGCCGATCCAAAAAATCTTTGGCTTTTCTTTTACGAGGGCTCGATAGCCAAAATCAAGGTCATATTGGCCAACTAAGGCGTTGAGAATTTCTTCATCACTCGCCTTAGTAAAGCTGTAGATACGCATCATCATTTGGGTTAGCTCGGCAGCGGTGCTGCGATTTCGACCCACTCCCATACTTTTTGGATAGGTGCTAGCGCCGACTAATTTGTGGCCGATGACGGTGGATTTAAACCCTTCGGCTTGGAGGGCGGCATTGATTGCGTCATAGCCCATGTAGTCGATTAGCTGATTGGTGGCGATGTTATTACTTTCGGTAATCATCCGCACCATTACTTCGCGCAACGTGTAGTTCTTATCGACAAAGATTTTTGCCCCTTGGGCATTTTCGGTAAAATTGCTCGGGTCAATATAAATTTGCTCATCCAAACTAGCTTTACCGCTGGTTACCTGATGCATTAATGCCACTGCCAAGGGAAGCTTTACTAAACTAGCCAAGCTCACGGGAGGGACATCACCAAGGAATGAGCGACATTCATCGCTTTCTAGTTGGCATAGGGCTATACGGACAGTATTGGGATTACCCTTAGCTGCTGCAATTGGGATTAAAAATTTGGATTTTTCTTGATTAATGCGGTGATTAACTACCGTGGTGATAGTGCCGTATTCTTCTAACTTTGTTTGGGCTTTGGGATACTCTACTGAATCACCGTGAATAGATTCCAGGATATATACAGCCTCTTGCCAAAGGTCACGTTCTTGCTGAAGTAATTCTGTACCTTTGCCCTTTGCCCGGAGTGCTAAGGCCTGGTTTGCCAATGAGATCGCATAATTGTAGCTATTGGTGGCATTTTCTTTTTGTAGGACGCGCTCAGTCAGGCTATTGCTTAGCTGAGTTAACGCTATATAAGGCTTAATTATCCCCACGGTATCTATCGACCTCAGTGATTCTGTAGAATCTGCATCACTTTCATGAAAAACTTCCACCTGGTTGTTTCCAGCTGGAGTTGCCGTAACTGAGTCAACCCACCTCCTGGCGGTCAATGCCCATTCTGATGGCACTCGAGGAATGATGAATATGGCTAAGCCTGCTGTGCAACTAGACAACAACAGCAGACGTAACCAAGTCTGACGCCAGATCGGTCTGGGAGTGGAGCGGAAAAGGGTCATAGGTGACTTCTGAACCGGGGCATGGCTATAGAAATTAACGAATAAGGACAGTCAGAAACTCAAGAATTGGGGACAAAATTTTTCAAATGGCGATCACAATAGGCAATTTTATTGTGACTACAGTAAATAGACTAACTGTTTATACCGGCCAATACCTATGCAAGGCCTGATAGCGACATTAGCGATCAGGATAATCCCTGGCTCTGTAAACGCTAGACCTGCAAGGTACTTATTAAAGATTTAATAGAAAAATAATAAGAAAAATTGTACTCAGCTACACATTTTCCAAAAAACATTGCTGTGCGGTGTCATTGTGATTACTCAATCCTTTAGAGGTAACTCAGATGCACGGTAGCCTAGCGACGCTTAGCAAATATGGGTTCCATACTTAAATATTCTTCACTTGGAATATCCCTTAACCCGAAAATTTAATTTGTACAGAGTATTGAGGGGGTGTCAGTCTTATATTTACTGGGACAATGGGGTCAGACTTGCTGTCACCATCGTTGCCATTCCCACCTATACTGTTAGCTTGGAATTGCTAGGCGTACTGAGGAGCCCTAATGTCAGTCATCCGCACGTTGCAGCAACAGCTCACTCAAAAGGAGCGTACTGCGGTTGAAATTACTCAAGATTATTTAGATCGGTTGCAGGCACTAGAGCCTAAGCTTCATAGTTTTTTGGTGGTGACAGCCGATAGGGCATTGGTCCAGGCGCAGCAGATAGATGACGCGATCTCCTCGGGCATGTCCCTTGGCCCCTTAGCTGGTATTCCCATTGCCCTTAAGGACAACCTTTGTACCAAGGGGATTGAGACCACCTGTGCGTCCAAAATTTTAAAGGGCTTTATCCCCCCCTATGAGTCCACGGTGACCCAGCGATTGGCGGATGCGGGGGCGATTTTTTTGGGTAAAACCAATATGGATGAGTTTGCCATGGGCAGCTCTACCGAAAATTCTGCCTATCAGCTAACGGCGAATCCTTGGGATACGTCCTGTGTGCCTGGCGGGTCTTCTGGTGGCTCTGCCGCTGCTGTCGCCGCTGACCAGGCTCCGATTTCCCTGGGGTCAGATACGGGGGGCTCTATCCGTCAGCCTGCCGCTTACTGTGGTGTGGTGGGGATGAAGCCGACCTATGG
>JAHQVZ010000272.1 GCA_019634055.1 Leptolyngbyaceae cyanobacterium MAG.088 | reverse complement strand
TCCCTTTGATGTGATGGAGGCAGGCCGGATGGCGGTGGTGAAAGATCCTACAGGAGCGGTTGTCAGTCTCTGGCAGGCAAAAGGCCATATTGGTGCTGGTCTGGTCAATGAGGTGAACACCTTCTGCTGGGCAGAGTTACAAACCCGAGGGGCAGATAAGGCTGCTGAGTTTTACAAAGCTATCTTCGGTTGGGAGCTAGAGGTAGATGAGAAACCACCAAACTATATTTCAACCAAAGTTAAGGGCCACTACAACTGCGGCATGTTCGATATGGATAAGGCAAACCTGCCGCCAGAGATCCCGTCTAACTGGGCGGTGTATTTTAATGTGGCTGACTTAGATAAGTCTCTAGAGATCGTGAATCGCCTTGGTGGCAAAGCATTGATGGACCCTATTGAGATTGAGCCAGGCCGGTTTACAACAATTATGGACCCCCAAGGCGCAACGCTTGCCTTGATGCAGGTCAATAACCCGGATGATTAAAACCCGTGTAGGCGCACCCCATGTAGGGACATTGTATGCAATGCCCCTACATAGAAGAAATTGTTATTTCAAAAATCTCTCGCATTGTTGTCTAAAGTCATCTCCACGGGCTTCGAAGTTTGTGTATTGATCAAAACTGGCGCAGGCAGGAGAGAGTAAAACAACTTTTGCCTTTAACCCCAAGGCAATTTCTTTACTGCGTTTAACTGCATTTTCCATGGTGCCTACGTCTTCAAATCGACCGTAGCCAACATCGATCAACCGTTGACCAAATTTTGGAGCGGCATCACCAATCAGTAATACTTGTACCGCTTTCTCTTGAATTCGTTCTAGCCAGGCGGTGTCATCACCTTCTTTAGACGCTCCACCGGCAATCAGAATTGTCGGACTGCTGACAGAGCTTAGGCCTACTTCTGCTGCATCGTAATTGGTGGCCTTGCTGTCGTTGATAAAATCAACACCTTCCCAGGTGATAATGTGCTCTAAACGGTGGGACACGCCAGAGAAATTCTCGATGGCGGTGGCAATGGCGTTGTTGGGAATACCCGCAAGTTTGGCAACAGCAACAGCCATGAGAAGATTTTGAAAGTTATGGCGACCGACCATTTTTAGATTGGTGGCAGCGAGTATTTTTTCGCCTTCATGGATGACCCAACCTTGTTCGTCAATGAAGGTGCTAGGAACTAGGGGGGCAATTGCATTGGGGCCATCAATACTGGTCCAGTAGCTATTTTCCCAACGGTTGGCCAGGGTTTCTCGTAAATAAGCATCATCGCCATTGAGGATGCGGTTTTCACTACGCTCCAGTAAAGATGCCTTAATGGCATAGTAATTTTCAATGGTTTTATGGCGACTGAGGTGATCGGGGGTAAATGTCGTCCATACACCAATTTTGGGTTTGGGGCCAATGGATGCCTCGATTTGGTAGCTGCTCAGTTCCGCCAGGACCCAGTCAGGTTTAGGGTCTAGAGCCACCTGGCAGGCGGCATAGCCAATGTTGCCACAGGCTGGGGCCTTGAGAGTCGTTGCCTTAAAGATGGCCGCTACCAGTTCGGTGGTGGTGGTTTTACCGTTGGTACCCGTAATGCCAATCCATGGTAAATGGCTTAATGCTCGCCAGGCTAGTTCCATTTCACCAATGGTGCTAATGCCTTTTTCTCTGGCCTGTACCAACCCTGGTAAATCCCAGGGTACACCGGGGCTAGCGACGACTAGTTCCATGGGGGCATCGGCCGAGAAAATATGGCCTAGTTTGACCTCAATGCCTTCAATGGCAAGGGCATTTTGTTGGGAAATTTGACGTTCGCCATGGTTGCGATCGCTAACCACCACATGCCAACCTTGTTTGTTGAGTAAGCGCGCTGCGGCAACACCCGACAACCCCAGGCCAATTACATAGGCAGTGGGCTGCGGCTTTGGCTGACCTGGTTGGGCTGATTCCATGGATGACTCCCTGCTATCTCAAGTCAGTAACTTTAGCAGATTAATGGAGGGAATGGGCAGGGTGGCCATGGCCCACCAGGCAGTAGGGTGGGCCATGGCTCACCATAGGCAGTAGGCAATGCCTGCGGATAGATAGGGTTACCCTTTGACGATAGCTCCAAAGTCCCCTAGAACTCTGGCATGGTTGCGCAATAGCCCCAGCAAATTCAGGCGGTTTTGACGAATAGCGACATCATCATCCATGACCATGACGCTGTTTTCCCCATCAAAGAATTCGGCGACAACAGGGGCTGCCTTTTGCAGACCATCGATGAGCTTTTGGTAGTCTCGTTCCGCCTGGGCTGCCTTCGTTTGGGGTACCAGCTGCTGCAGGGTTTCATTCAAGGCTGTTTCGGCAGGAGACTTAAATAGCTCGGCATCGATAACCCCGGCTGGATCCAGACTGGTGGTATCCAGGTTCCCCTTGGTGGCCAGCTTAGAGGCTCGGTTCACGGTTGCATAGACATTGGCCAGCGTGCCATTGGTGCGAATTTCCTGAAGGAAGCGGGCGCGATCGCGGGCGTCTAGCAAATTACTCAGCACACGTGCCCGATAGTCAAGGTCATCGTCACCAACGACGGCATTGATCAAGTCGTAGTCGATGGCTTCATCATCCTGCAGCAGAGTGCGCACCCGTTGTGCAAAGAAGGACTCTAGCTCTTGCTGTAGCTCAGCGGCATTAACGCCGTCTCGTTCGGCGGCAAAGGTTGTGGTGATGGCCTTGAGCAATGTGGTCAGATTTAGATCTAAGCCCCCGGCCCAAATAATGCTAACCACGGCATTAGCGGCACGACGCAGCGCAAAGGGGTCAGACGAACCGGTGGGTTTCATGCCCAGGCTGAAAATACTAACCAGGGTGTCAAGGCGGTCGGCCAGGCCAACAATTTGGCCAGTAAGAGACTGGGGCAGACTATCGCCGGCACCTTTGGGTAGGTAATGCTCAGAAATTGCCACCGCTACGGCTTCCGGTTCTTTGCTATTGCGGGCATATTTTTCGCCCATGATGCCCTGTAGCTCAGGAAACTCGCCTACCATTTGGCTAACGAGGTCGGCTTTACAGAGCAAAGCTGCTCGATTGGCCAGCTTTGTTTGGGCCTTGTCCAGGCTAAGCTGTGTGGCGATCGCACCGGCCACCGCCACAATGCGGTCCACCTTTTGTCGGACAGACCCCAGTCGTTCTTCAAAGGTGACCATCTCTAGCTTGGGTAGATAGTCTGCCAGGGTTTGGGTACGGTCGGCATTAAAGAAGAACATGCCGTCCGACAGGCGAGCCCGAATCACCCGACCATTACCCTCGGCGATAATGTCAGCCTTAGCCGGGTCGCCGTTAGAAATGGTAATGAAATTGGGCAGCAGGCTATCACCAGACTTAAGGGGGAAATAGCGCTGGTGGCTTTCCATTTCGGTAATGGCCACTTCAGAGGGCAGTTCTAGAAACTCTTCATCGTACTTGCCTACTACAGCGGTGGGCCATTCCACCAGGTTGATCACTTCCTCCAGCAGGGTTGGGTTAACGATGGCTTTCCCCTTAACCGACTTAGCTGCCTTTTCTACCTGAGCGACAATTTTTTTACGGCGTTCCTCTGGGTCCACATCTACATAGATAGATGTCATGGCCTCCACATAGCCAGTGGCGCTTTTGAGGGTAATGGGTTCGGGGTGAAGGACGCGGTGGCCCTGGGAGATGCGATCGCTGCTACAAATTTCAGAACCATTAGTCAGCGTAATCGGCAACACCTGATCGTCCATGAGCGTTACCAACCAGCGCACCGGGCGAGGAAACCTCAGGTCACCATCACCCCAGCGCATAAACCGCTTCCCTTCTAGACCTAGAATCCACTGAGGGATCAGCTCGCTCAGAATATCCGTCGCGGCACGACCCTTAATTTTTTGAGTGACAAAGATAAACTCGCCCTTCTTCGTTTCCCGAATTTCAAAATCATCCACGCTCACCCCACGGGAGCGAGCAAACCCTTCAGCCGCCTTGGTTGGCTTCCCATCCTTAAACGCGGCTTTAACCGACGGGCCTTTAGCCTCCTCTTCCCTATCCGGCTGCTGCCCAGGGATGCCGTTAAGCACCAGCGCCAATCGGCGCGGCGTGCCATAGAACTCAATGCTTTCTGGTGTGAGCAGCTGCTCTTCTAGTGCCGTTGGAATCTTGGCTTGCCATTGGGTAAGAGCATCGCTAACAAAGCTAGCTGGTAGGTCTTCGGTACCGACTTCGAGTAAGAAGGTCGCCATGGGTGCGCTAAAAAGGTTGAGTCAAAACCTTAGTATTATGGCAGGAATAAGGAGCAGTGGAACGTTGACTTCGACTTAGCTCAGCCAACATAAACAAACACACGAGGGCTGAGCGACGTCATTCGCGGAGCGTTCCCGCAGGGTAGCCCAGCGCTTTTGTCGGTCAACGTCAGTTTAGCTGGCTGTGAAGTTAGGATACCAATAGACAGTTGGCAGGTAACGGAGAGTTCAGGTTATGCAAACACTAGCCAAATGGTCAGTTGCAGACTATCAGCGTATGCGCGACTCAGGTATTCTCGACCGGCGTCGCTGTGAACTTATCCATGGAGACATTTGGGACATGGCACCGGAAGGCGAGTTTCATCGATTTATCAACCATCGAGGTGTCAGCTACCTACGTGAAATAATGAAGGATAAGGCGGACGTGTTTGAGGCCCATCCAGTCACTCTGACTGACTCTGAACCTCAGCCAGATATTGCCGTTGTTCATCTGCCCGATACCCGTTACCTCAAGCATCATCCTTATCCAGAGGATATTTATTGGTTAGTTGAGATTGCAGATACTACCCTAACCTACGATTTAGATCCCAAACGAAAGCTCTACGCCTCAGCTGGTATTGCTGAGTACTGGGTAATTGATGTTCAAAAAAGGCAAATGACAGTATTCAGAGATTTATAAGACAATAATTTTTTAAGTCAAAATATTGTCAGTAATGGAGTTATTTATCCAGTAGCATTTCCCAATGTGGCCATTGAGGTTGATAAATTAGTTTGCATTCCAGACTAACCTCTTTGATCAAACCATTAAGTTTGATCAAACCATTAAGCATGAGAGGCCGCCGGTACGATGAGCTGGTTATTTCAATCGGGGAACTTATCCGAACATAGCTGTCCACCAACGCCCCAATTTTCCTTCTTCACATCTTCAATAACCACATAAATAGACGCCTCGCTACAGCCAGCAATACGAGATGTCTCACGGGTGAGCACTTCCACCAGTTCTCGTTTCTGCTCAACAGTTCTACCGGGCAATATTTCAACACGAATAATGGGCATAAAATGTTAGTCCTCAGGGCTAGATAGAGCCAACTCTCAGTTAAAACTTAAGTCTACCTTGGTCAAATACTTTCTTTATTGTTTTAGGCAATTGCCAACAATCTAGCTTTTAATGGCTCAATTTGTGCTTGTTCTTTGGCTAAGTCTTTTCGTTGGTAGACCTGCTCAAGACCAAGTTTGACAATCTCAACAAACCCTTCATACGCTAGGACGTCACCCAGGTATCAAAACGTTCTTTTGAGCTATCTACGCTTCGACGGTTTTCGCTTCAACACCAGCAAACTAACCGCCATGGCCCCCATGCCAACCATGATCCCCGGTTCAGGCACCGCCACCGCATTCAATGGATTATTCGGATCGCTCAGCTCATTCTGACCATCCTCCACCTCGCGGTCAAACCGATCCGCAGCCGCCTCAGCCTGCTTCAGCAGCTCCCGCTGACGCTCATTGACCAGTACCAGCATAGAAGAATACGGCGTCACAATTTCAGCCCGTTTAGCCACCGCATGGACGGCATCTAAATTCTCTAGCGTAGTCATATCAGCAGTACGACTGCGTTGCAAAATCATCTGACGGGCCGCCATGGGCGCAAACTCATCTGCCTGCCCTGTGCCCTCTTTTGCAACAATTGACCACTCATACCCATCAATCACGTTTTTATCCAAACGCTGTAGTACCGCTGTCACATCTGTGGCAATACCACCCCCACTCTTTTGAATAGCTTCCAGCAGTGTGTCATCGTAGGCCGTCGGTAGCTGATCGCTCACATGCACTATCCAAAGAGGTGCAGATAGCTCAGGTAGGTCAATGTCTTCCTCCGTTAGCTCATAGCTACCCGCATCCGTCAGCAACAAAATCGCATCATAGTTTTTGGGTGGGTTCTGTTGCTCAAACTGTTGCAGCATTTCCGCCGGTTGCAGACTGCCATAGGGCACTATCAAGTCAAGGTCATCAACAGTTTCCTCAGGCCTCAAGGTTTCTCCAGTCGCTGTAGTCCGATACAAGTCTAGATAATTTTGCTTGTCGATTTTATCAAGCTGCTTCAACGCCTTAAAGTGACCACTGTCGCCCATGCTATAGGATGTATCCAAAATAGCGGCAATCCGTTTACCACTGGGCAAAGTGGTTTTAGCAACCGGTGTCGCCGTTATCTGATAGCCTTCATCTAGCTGAATTTGGTGAGCCGTAGCCTTAGCTTTCTTCTTTGCCTGAATGCTGGGCTCAAACCAGGTGTCTTCATCCACTGAGACTGACTTACCCAAACGCTGATGAACTGTTTTGTTATTCCAGAAAATGTTTCGTTTCTCTGTTAGCTGTGGCAATGGCCAGACACCATCCTGTTGCAATACCTGGTAGGTCATCCACAGGTGCAGTTCACCCGGTTCCCTTGGCGATGTGGCTGCCGGGATAGGAAAGACTCGCAAACGATACTGACGGGGACCTACCTGTTCTACTAAAGCCGGGTCTTCTGCTCTGCGAGTTTGGGCCCGTTCAATCTCTCCTTTATAGACCTGTTGGGCGGCACCACGGGGAGAGACCACAAAGGGAAAGCGGGAAGCATCTTTGGCATCAGCCAGCCACACACCTGTAATAGCCGCACTTTCTGGCAAAGAGAAACTGTAGAAAATCTCCTGGTCGTCGGCTGTTTTGTTTTCGTAATGTTCGTAAACTTCTACGTTGGCCCAGTCGCCGTTCTCATCGACAGAGACGGTTTGTTCCGCCAGACGAATGACCTTTTGGTCTAGGTTAAGTACGCCAGCTTCCGTTTCATCGCGGTTGGCTGTAGCCTGGAGGGCGCTGCGAATGGCGGTACGCTCTGCCTTTTGTATGGGGGTGTCAAAGAAGCTGGCGTAGAGAGCTTTTGCTTTATTATCATCGTTGCGATCGCCCTTATAAAGAAACGGCGATAATAGCGCATTATGAAAATTTTGAAATACCTGAGCATCGGCCTTTGACATATCAAAAACCCCGGTATACATATGTCTGAGCTGATTGCTTTCTTCGACGGTGCCCAGGTAACGGTAGCGATAGAGGTAACCGTGAAGCAACCCTTTGCGAATGGTTTCTGATTGTTTTACCAGGGTAAGACGGTCCCCTGGTGTTTGGGGTGAGGCATTCTCTAGTAGGGCAAATGCTTTGGCCTGGGGCTGATGCAGTTGTAATAATCCAAACAGCAAACAGCTAATGCCAACTACGGCCCCCGTTGTTACCCAGCTATGGCCATGCTGTTTTGCAAAAGCCGTACGAATGCGATGCCACGAACGCACGTAGAAATTGACTATGACGTAGGGCATTGAGGCAAACACTGCAGCGCTGAGGCCAAACAGAGTAAAAAATAGAGTAGCGAGAACCAACTCTCTAGGCCTCAGCAACAGCCAACCCAGGTCTCTTAACATCCATGACCAGTTGATATTAATGAACCCGGTGATGGTGTCATAAATCATCATGCAGAGCGCAGGCACCGTATAGAGCAGCAGCAATATACCTGCATATAGCCCGGTCACTAAAATCAGACTGTGGCCAATCATTTGCGCCCAAGCTAGTTTCGGTCGATAGGCTGCATAGCCTGCCACAGTTTCAATGGCGAACATGGCAATGGCGGCCAGCACCGTGATCAGAATATGGGCACTGGCAGGCGTAGTGTCGCGGATAAGAAACAAGCGCAGCAGACATAGCCCAAATAAGGGGGCCTCCACCCCGTAAAACAACCGCATCAGTAAGATGGGATGTTTGCGCAGCCGTTTGCCGCCTACGATAGTACAAATTAGCGGCACAATCAGCAGGCCGAGGATACTGGCCACAAAGGCTGGCGGAATTTGGCCCATGCGAGCGGCATTTAGGATAGGGATTGCCGCTGTGGGTAGTAGCCAGAAATATACGAAACCGATAAAGGCAATATTCCAGGTCCAAAAGATGGTGTGGGATAGCCAGTGGAGCGCAGTTTTCATGGGCAATGCAAGGAATAACGCAGACTGTGGGGTTAAACACAGCCTCTTTGGGAATGGTTACGGGCGAGGGGCAGAAACTTTATCAGTAGTTCATATGTTGTGAAAGAACTCACTCAAGGGTAGGCAATCCCCAGGTGTAGTGAAGGCTGGGGGAAAACTCTTGAATTATTATTTGCTGCTGTACCTGTTCTACATTTATTAACCCCAATTGAAAATGACTAAATCCGTAGGGGCAATTCTTTTTGGTTACTCTGGGTCATCGAATACTACTTTTATGGGCGGGGTGAGTTGTGACTACTAATGGTAGTAATCAAACCTCGCCCCGCGAATGTCTACGGGGAACGGAAAGGTCGTTAGTAAATGCCCATAATGGGTTATTGCTTAGTCAATCCAGGATTTACCCTTGGGCTTGACTCACAACCTAAGTACTTTAACAAGGACGGGTTTAGCACTGTGCCGAATCAATGCCATGGGCTTATCTGTCCACTATGCTGACCAAAATTTTGTGTTTTCGGTTAGATAGTCTCACTTTAAAGATGGCTAAAGGGTCAGCAGGCGTTTCAAGCTATGAGGCCAACTCACATTTTCTTTAGGTTTCAGATATTGATAGATTGCATACAACCTATGCATGACATGCTTTGATGCTGTATTACTGGCCTATTACCGTAAGAAGGTCAGACTGTTCTCACAGTGTTTATCATTCAATCAGGATGTGCTATGTACAAAATCTACGGAGATATGCTGTCGGGAAACTGTTACAAAATAAAGTTGTTAATGCAGTTTCTTGACATCAAGCATGAGTGGGTAAATGTTGACATTCTTGCTAGTGAGACCCATACAGCAGAATTTAAGACCATGAACCCCAATGCCAGAATTCCTGTTATTCAATTAGATGGGGATAGCTGTCTCTGGGAGTCCAATGCAATTTTGAACTACTTGGCAACAGATACTCCATGGCTGCCCCAGGATAACTATAAAAGGGCTAAAGTGTTGCAATGGCAGTTTTTTGAACAATATAGCCATGAGCCGTACATTGCGACAGCAAGATATATCAATAAGTATTTAGGGTTACCAAAGGAACGGGAAGCTGAATATCATGCTAAACAGCCGGGTGGCCATAAGGCTCTTGCCGTTATGGAGAAACACCTGGCTGATAATCAGTTCTTTTTAGGTGCGCAAGTGACTATTGCAGACATTAGCTTGTATGCCTATACCCATGTAGCCGATGAAGGTGGATTTGATTTATCTACCTATGGCCATATTCAGCGATGGTTCAAAGATTTTGAATCTATTCCTGGCTATATAACCATGGCAAGAGAGAATGCTTAATGGTAGAAAATCTCCCATAGTCAAAGGTTTATCTGCTTTTCTATACCGACAAACTATTTGCATTAATTAACGGGTAATATAGCCAACATCAATACAATGCATGTATCTATGGTTACTCGGATTGCTGTGGATGTTGGACTTGTTGTGGCCAATATGGAGCATTCTTTAGGCTTCTATCGAGACCTGTTAAATTTGCCAGTTGTAGCGAAGAGCACAACGTCATTGATTGGTCAGGGGCGTATGGTGCAATTAAGACATGGTGAATCGTTAATTAAGCTAATAGAGCTAGATAACGTTCCATCCCCCCAGCATTCGACTGAAATCTCAACGATTTTAGGCTATCGATACATGACTTTACTGGTTTCTGAGCTTGATGCCATGATGACGCGGATGGTAAACAATGCGGTTACGATCGCTTTATCCGTGACTAAGCTTAGCAATGGGACTAAGATTGCCATGGTTTGCGATCCTGATGGCAATATCGTCGAATTTGTACAGGAAATCAACTAAATTAATTTCCACAGAATACTAACTTATGTTCTATAGTTTTAACTAGTTTGTCTAAATGATAATTCTGTGATTTTTGGTTAACGGAAGGTATCAATGCCGACAGGCATAGACTAGCTAGCGCAGTATAAGAAAATTTATGTGTTCTTTAAGGACGCGCATCTACGTTTATTCATTGGACCCATCACATTATGGAAAACCTTATAAATCAGGTGTTTGGCTTGCTCAATAAGTCTTGGTGGCTGGAAATAATGACCGCATCTCCGAGCTGTGGATATTTTTTTGGTCCCTTTGATTCGGAAAGCGAAGCGCTTGAACAACAACTGCGCCACGTGAAGGATATAGAGTATCAAGGGCATGAGGTCTTGCTTGTTTCAGTGGTACGCCGTCAAGCACCGGAAAAGCGAATGGTTCATTATTCTGAGGCTGCATAGTTTAAGTTCTGCTTGTCTCCAATTTTTTGGACTGTTAGGTTGTTGTTAAGGGATAATTAATAAACAGTCTGCGAAGTTAGTTTTTAGACAACCTGGTTTATCCCTGGAATCTATGAAATTTATAGATTTTAATGATAAACCAGGTGATTTTTTTGAGTACGGCAACCTGCTGAATGTATTCGGCAGATTATGTCATACATCGCTGTTGTTATCTTCAGTTTCTGGAGATAAATCATGGCTGTAACGACAGCATTCTGATGTAAGCGTGTTTATTGTTACATCATTTTGGTAGGCACTTAGGAAATACTAGTATTGCAGAAGCGTTATTCCTTGCTAGACCTTAGTCAGATTAAGGAGTATAGGTTTTTCATTTGCATAAGTCTATACTCCTTAATCTGATTGCTCTAGGTTCCATGACTGCCTATGAAATGCCTGACACGCTATGCCAGAGTGAGCGTAGTTTTTGCCGTTATTTTTGCCGTTTGGTTTTGCTTATCACCTCCTGGGGTTGCTCAAACCCAAAGCGCTGCTGAGGTAAAAACAACGTTAGATAATATCTGGGTACTGATTGCAGCCATTTTGGTCATCTTTATGAATGCCGGGTTTGCTATGATCGAAACCGGCTTTTGTCGTCGTAAAAATGCGGTCAATATCCTCTCTAAAAATCTGATTGTTTTTGCCTTAACTAGTCTAGCTTTTTGGGCAACAGGGTTTGCTTGGATGTTTGGTGAAGGCAGTCCCTTGATTGGTAACGGTGCCTGGTTTTTATCTGGAACCCGTGAGAGTTACGGTCTTGGTAACAGTACCCTGACCGTTCCCACATTCTTTTTATTTCAAACCGCATTTGCTGGTACAGCCGCCACGATTGTCTCTGGTACTGTGGCAGAGCGGATTCGATTTAGGGCGTTTGTTCTATTTAGTGTGTTGCTTACAGGCATTGCTTATCCGATTACGGGACACTGGGTTTGGGGTACGGATGGTTGGCTAAGTGCTCTAGGGTTTATTGACTTTGCGGGTTCGACAGTTGTGCATTCTGTAGGTGGCTGGGCCGGGTTGTTGGGGGCGGTTTTCCTGGGTCCACGATTGCAGCGGTACCAGGAAGATGGTGTATTAACACCGATGCCGGGTCACTATATGAGTCTGGCTATGGTTGGTTGCATGATCTTGTGGATTGGTTGGTTTGGGTTTAATCCGGGGTCCACATTGGCGGCCAATTTAGATGTCGCCTACATTGCAGTAACCACTAATCTTGCGGCGGCATCTGGATTGTTGAGTGCTCTCTTGTTATCGCAACTAGTTTTTGGCAAGCCCGATTTGTCTATTGGTATTAATGGTGTGTTGGGTGGTTTGGTAGCTATTACGGCAAGCTGTAATGCGGTGACCTATAGTAGTGCGGTTTTTATTGGTGCGATCGCAGGTCTACTCATTTTGGTTTCTGTGATATTCTTTGACCAACTTCAGATTGATGATCCCGTTGGTGCCCTTTCTGTACATTTGGTCTGCGGTATTTGGGGGACTTTGGCCGTTGGTATATTTTCCGTAGCCTCTAGCTTTAATCAGCTGATGATTCAACTATTTGGGGTTATGGTGATTGGCGGGTTTACGGTGATGCTTAGTGGTTTCTTTTGGTTGATACTAAAACTACTCCTGGGGATTCGAGTCTCTGCCCAACAAGAGTTGCTAGGGTTGGATATGAGCGAACATGGTAGCAATGGCTACTGGGGCTTTGATGAGTATACGCCTTCTCAAAATGATTTCTAGGGTTGGGCTAAGTTA
>JAHQVZ010000271.1 GCA_019634055.1 Leptolyngbyaceae cyanobacterium MAG.088 | reverse complement strand
CCTGGCAGACTATATTGAAACCTATGATTTTCAAGGGTTCTGACCATTCTCACTGACTTGTGTGTACACCGTAGCTTGCCAAGGGTGTACCAACGGAGGGGGCTTCGGTCGTTAGCGCGAGTTATCCAGACCCCTCCCTGACGGTTCCCCTTACGAAGGGGAACCCCTGGCAGACTATTTGAAACCTATGATTTTCAAGGGTTCTGACCATTCTCACTGACTTATGTATACATCGTAGCCCTCCCGGTCGGGGATGTTGAACTGATTAGAAATTAGTTCTCCTAAACAGATTGTTTTGGGTTTAACTAATCCCGCAACAAGTCATTGATTGATGTCTTTGACCGGGTCTTGTCGTCCACAGTTTTGACGATCACATTGCAGTACAGGCTCGGTCCAGGGGTGCCATCGGGCATGGGCTTACCTGGCAACGCTCCGGGGACCACAACCGAGTAAGGGGGAATCTCGCCGTAGGAGATCTCGCCAGTAGCTCGATTAACAATTTTGGTGGACTGACTTAGATAAACACCGATGGCCAGGACTGCCCCTTCTCTGACAATCACCCCTTCAGATACTTCGCTCTGACCACCAACAAAGACGTTGTCTTCAATGATAACGGGGTTTGCTTGTAGGGGTTCTAGAACGCCACCAATGACAACGCCTGCTGAAATATGGCAATTTTTGCCGATTTGGGCGCAGGAACCAACGGTGACATAGCTGTCGATCATGGTGCCGCTGTCCACATAGGCACCGATATTGGTAAAGCTGGGCATCAGCACCACATTGCTGGCCACATAGGACCCGCGCCGGACGACGCAGTTTGGCACGGCCCGAAAACTGGCTTCGGCAAATTTTTCTGGGGTCCAGCCGGAAAATTTGGAAGGGACCTTATCAAACCAGGGGGCATCGCCCATTTCGCCATAGGTTAGGCCACTGGAAATGACGGTGGAATCATTCAGGCGAAAGGACATGAGTACGGCTTTTTTTAGCCATTGGTTGACGACCCAGTCATCGCCTGATTTTTCGCAGACACGATATTGGCCACTATCAAGACCATTAACGACATATTCGATGGCATCACGGGTTTCGCCTGATGTGCTGGAATTAATCGAACTACGGTTTTCCCAAGCGGTGTCGATAATTCGGATCAGGTTCTGTGTGTCCATAGATGGTGAGCCCTTTGAGGTTGCTGTTTGCACTAAAGTGAGTCGATTGAAAAACGTCAATCTTTAGATGCTATCGCTAAACCTTATCTAAGTTAAATGGGCATCAAACTTAAGTCGGCAAATATTGACCAGGAGGGAAACCAGGAGCCAGAGGTCAGCATACAATCTCCCTGACCCGTAATAGGCAATCCTGGCTAATAGCAGCCGATATCGAAGGGCATCCACAAGGGATTGCCCCTACAGGATTGCCCCCTTGTGAGTCGGGTTTAATGAATTCGGATTTGGCATGACTCCTGACGTTTGATCCCTCACCCGCCTTCTGCTGAAATGTCTGTAAGTATGAATTTACGGACATTAATCAATTGTTTGTGATTAAGCTTTGTGATTGAAATAGGTACTTTTACGGTTTAGTTCTGACAAGCTTGAAAGCGTGAGTGTGTAACCAATTGTTTGGTTGCTTGTATGGATGTACGGTTTTTGATGCGTCACAGGATATTTCATCAGAAAAAACTCTACCTTTGAGTGAAGGTCATAGAGTTGTGATATTCCTTTGGTGACATTTTGTGCGGCATTCATCTCTGCCTAATGTCATCTGTGTAGAATCCTTAGACAATGCACAAACCATTAATTCCATTTGTTCAAGAATGTGACGTTTTTAAAGCGCCCTTACGTCCATGCCGAGTGATCTTCCCATACCTAGCCGAGGCCAGCGTGTCTTAGCCGCTATTGTTGTTACAGATGCGGTTGGCTTTAGTGCCCGCATGTCTGTTGATGAGGAAAATACACTGCAGCTGATTCAACGCGATCTGCAGCTGATGTCAGACCAATGTCAGGAATTTGAGGGGCAGGTCCTCAAGTCTACTGGTGATGGCTTGCTGATGTATTTTGTGAGTGCAGTACAGGCCGTTAACTGCGCGATCGCAATCCAAAAGGCACTCCATTCTACAGAAAAACAGGTCGATGGACTGGCCCATCGCGTTGGCATCCACATGGGAGACGTCTTTTTCAATAAGTCAGACGTCATGGGCAATAGCGTCAATATTGCAGCCCGTTTACAAACCCAGGCTCAACCCGGTGGCATTTGTTTATCTAAACTTGTTTACGACCTGGTAAAAGTGCGGCTGTCGCTTAATGCAGACTGTGTGGGTCCACTCAAGCTTAAAAATATTCAAGAACCGATTACGACGTACCACATCAATGCCGCAGGTGCACGGGCTAAATCTGTTGTAGTGGCTGATGCAAAAACTGTTGCGAAGAAAACAAAAACGCAGTCAGCACCGGCACCAACCCCTTCTAAAAAGCCTACGCCAGTGCTGGCAGAAGGGACTAAAATAGCTGGCCGCTACACCATAAAACGGATGTTAGGCCAGGGTGGCTTTGGGTTCTCATATTTGGTAGAAGATACACAGCGCTTTGGGGAACTCTGTGTACTTAAAGAACTACGCCCTATTCAAAAGGAAGGGAAATTCTTAAAAAAAGCGATTGAGCTGTTCCAGAGAGAGGCGAAAACTCTCCACAGCATTGATCATCCGCAAATTCCTAAGTTTATGGCCTGTTTTACCCAGGCTAAGCGGTTGTTCATTGTTCAGGAATATATTAACGGCGTTACCTATTTAAAACTGCTCCAGCGGCGTAAAAAGCAGTCCAAGCTATTTACTGAAACTGAAACCATCGTTTGGATGGCCCATATGTTGCGGGTGTTGGACTATCTGCATAGCCTCAATATTATGCACCGCGATATTTCGCCAGAAAATGTGATGTATTCGCGCGATCGCAACCTGCCAGTGCTGATCGACTTTGGCCTGGTCAACAACACCATGTCTGATTCATTATCAGAAAGTGTGACCCAAAATGAAGGACTAGAAAAAGCATTAACCGCTGTCGGCAAATTCGGCTATTCTCCACCAGAGCAAATGTTTGGCAAATGTACCCCCTCTGGCGATTTATATGCCCTTGGGGTCACTGCACTGGTACTTATGACCGGCAAGCATCCTCGCGATCTGATGGATCCCCATACCCTGGATATGGACTGGAAACCCTACGCAAAAATCAGTCCGAAACTCGGGAAAATTCTAGTCAAGATGACCCGACAGCAGCCCATGGAAAGATTCCAGTCTGCTCAGGACGTGTTTGATCAGCTAACGCCATTACTGCCTAACGACTTTAGTCGCACCCTCAGCCATATTCCATCCGGTGCTAAGGCAATGGCTGCACCTAAACAAACAGATGTATTTCAGCCCGATCCGTCCTTTATTGCCCAGTGTCGTGATGAGCTGAGCCGTTGCATCGGCCCCATTGCCGACATGGTCATCGAAGAAACGCTAGAAGATAACCCTAATGCCACGCCCCAGGAGATTGTTGAAATTCTAGCCGGACAAATATCCGATGCCGATCAGGCAACCGTCTTTTTAAGCCACATTTGCATCCCAGATGAGGCCCTGGCCACCAGTAAAACAATGCCTGAAATTCATACAGTGGCTCAACAACGTCAGCAAGGCTTGACGCGTCAGCAAGGCTTGACGCCTGATTTTATTACTCGCTGTCGTCAGGCATTAGCCCAGTGCATTGGCCCTATGGCCAGCATGATTGTGGAAGATACCCTGGCCGATTATCCAGACTTGAGCCCACCCAAGTTGGTTGATCGATTAGCCAGAGAGATTCCAGATGGCGAGAAAGCCCAAGAGTTTCGTCAGGAACTACGCAATGAGATTAGTGTGAAACCAAAATAATTTCTACACATCCCCAAAGCCTCCCCCGTAAGGGCGCATCGCCATGCGCCCTTCAACATATAGGCCACATATAGGCCACACCATCAAAACTCCACAATCAATATATGCCCTTCGACCTGCAGACAGATGATTAACATCCTGCATTGGACCCATGGCTGTGCGTCCCTACCATAATCTCCTTAACCTGGGCCTGGGTTGCCTTTGCGCTTACGACGATGACGTTCTAGTCGCTGCATGGCCATCTGCAAACTCAGACGCATACGGTTAAAGGAATCGGTCAGATTACCCACCTCGTCGTCAGACCATTTAACAAATTCGGCTTTGGTATCGCCTGTACTAACGGCTTCGGCAGTGGCAGCCATACGGTTGATGGGGCGCACAACGTAGCGTTTAAGCCATAAGTTAACTAGCAAAATAGCCAGGGCAAACACCCCTGTAAATACGACCAGGGTAATCAATAGGGATTGATTGGCCTGGCTAAATACGGTTTGAGCAGGTACTGATATTACCTGAGTACCTACAATCTCATTCAGCTTCCAGTTAAAGCCCCCTTCGCTACCGTAGAGGTCAATCATGCTTTTGGGCGCTTTATCTGGAGTGCTATGGCAGGTGAGACAAGCTTCTTGTTTGATTTGAATAGGACGGGCAATGTAGAACAGTTTGCCACCGGGTGTATTTCTAAAGTTGTGTAATTCTTCAGGGCTGTCTGGCCGCTGAAATGAGTTGACTAACTTTGTTTCAAATTCGTCGGCCTGGTCTTTGGGGTTGGTGGGGTCAAGAACGGCTTCTTTATAGAAGAAGTCTTGGTACTCTGGACTGGCCTGGAGTGTGGCAAATACTTGATGGGCTGAATAACTGGGCACAGTTTCTGGCAAAAACTCGGTTTCGCTGCGGTCTGCCAGTTCTGGTCTGACTTCATCCACGGTGTACTGACGCACGGAATTCATGGTTTCCATCAGCATCAGGGCTTTGTTGGTTAGTTCTGCTTGGGCTGTGTGGTTTAGCAGCTTTGATAGGGCAATGCCGCTCATGAGGATGCCGCCTAAAAAGACGGCTAACAGCATCAGGGTAAATTTTTGTCCGAGTTTAAGGTTTGACAACATAGCTCCAAGCAGAGGGGGAGGATGGTGATCGTAGGGGCACACAGCTGTGTGCCCCTACGATTTCGCTATATCTAAAGTATCTATATGGTCTGATTTGAGACCGTGAGTCAAATCAATTGGCAATATTTCAATACAAACGCTTCCAGATCTTCAGCTCTAGATTGCAATTTCCAGGTTAGATGCGGTGAAATTATGGGGCACTTTTTCTTGCCTACGTACAACTGTGTAGAGTTGCCTGCTGGACAAATGTCCTTATTGAATCTCATATTACTAGAGGATTTAGGCTTGGAACCTGATCTGCAAAACCAGCGCTTACGACATTTATCGGCCATAGGCAAAGAGACTTATCTGACAGTGCTTTGAGTGAGGCAATAAATACCTACAAACCATTCAAAGGCCAATATTGTTGTTGAGGTCATAACCTCGATTAATATATCGATGAACACTGGAATAAGGCCCATCAGAAGGGCTTTTTACATAGCCATGTTTGACAGGGTTGAAATGAATGTAGTCAGCATGGCGTTCAAAATCACTTCCATTTCGAATTTGATGCTCCCAAAAGCGTCGTTGCCAAACTACTTGTTCTTTTTTCTTTAAATGTGAGAGTGATCTTGGTTGTTTATATTGGTCTGCACAATGGCGAGTAAAATAGCCTTTGAGCAATCACCAGCGGGTGGAAAAATTGGCATCATGTTCAGGCAGTGTCAACAAGTGGTGTCGGTGGGGATGCCGGGTTTCGCGGGGGCTCAACCCAGCCTACGGGGGTCGTTGCCTTGGCCGTTAAACCAGTCAAGCAATTCTTGCTGAATGCCGACGGCATGGCCTTGATAGCGACCAATGGCTAAATTGACTTCGGGCATCCAGAAGGGGTCGCCTAGCCGTAGTTGATAGTCACCGTCGATGAGCTTGTCAAGTTCGAAATAATAAGCGCGATACAATGATGATACCGATGGAGGTAAAAGGATGACGACCAAGGTATCTGAACGTGATCAGGTTTTAGACCTACTGCGTCGTATACAGCCAACCCTACATGAAAAATATGGTGTGACGAAGCTGGGTATTTTTGGTTCGGTGGCCAGGGATGAGGCGACTGAGATCAGCGATGTAGATGTTGTACTGGAGATGAAGCGCCCTAATCTTTTTTTGATGGTCAATATTAAGGAAGAGTTGGAAAAGGCTTTGGAAAAATCTGTGGATGTGGTGCATTATCGTGAACGGATGAATCCTTTCCTAAAACGCAGAATTGATCGAGATGCGGCCTATGTCTGATCGGTCATTAATTTATGAAAAGCTGCTTCAGATTGAGATGGCGCTGGGGCGCATTAAGCGACGTTTTTTAGGTATTCGTAGGCTAATGATTTTCTGGATAGTAATCACGGTTTGGATATGCTAGATGGAATCAGTATGATGCTGATTGCCATTGGAGAGAATCTAAAGAAAATTGACAGTGAAACCGGAGGGACTCTTTTTCAGCGTTATGAGTCTGTTAACTGGAAAGGTGCCAAGGGTGTGCGAGATATTTTGTCACACCATTATTTTGACTTGAATGAGATCCAGATATTTGATATCTGCCAGAATGACATTCCTAATCTTGCTTTGGTGATCAGGGAGATGATTGCAGAGTATCAGGATGAAGTGCCTCCTGACTAAATAATTAGCTGTAATAGTTAAGACTTTATCTGACACATCCTGTAAACTCACACTGAATCAGGCGTGTCACCTCAATACGATCCGGACTCAACCTTATTCAAGGTTAGGCATTTTCTCGAAAAGACTATACCGGTTGAAGGCCCCCCTAGCCCCCCAATCCTGAGGGGGAAAAGACTCAAAGCCCCCAAATTTGGGAGTTTGGGGCCATG
>JAHQVZ010000270.1 GCA_019634055.1 Leptolyngbyaceae cyanobacterium MAG.088 | reverse complement strand
CATCAAGCACAGCTTCTGACTGTTCTAGCTCTAACAAAGCTGCTTGCAAATCTTGATTATTAAAGTAGGACAGTTCAATGGCTTCTTCAATATCAATAGTCTGAGCATCTCCTTCTGGCAGAAATACTTCTGATTCTAAAGTAGGCACCGTCAAAGGATTAGGATCAGCCAGTAACTATTGAGGAGGCAAATCGCTTTCACTTAATAAATCATCATTAGCAGTAGACTCTGCCTGACCGGTATCCGGCACAATATCTCCAGACTCCTGAGACGCTGGTTCATTGACAGTATCCTCGATAGGCGACGACTCATCTACATCCAGCTCGACCTCATCGCCTAACTCCTCGGTCTCCGAGTCATCAGTTAGCGGCTCTGCACCTTCAGGTTGATCTGCTGCCTCATCTGTTGGCAAGCTAGGTAATTGAGATACTTCAGGCAGTTGGGATGTACCGTCATTCTGCATTGGTTGTGGGTCAACAAAATCCGAAGTGGGAACAACCAGTACATCAACAGGAGGCAAGGTGCTTTCACTGAACCAATCGTCATCAGCAAACGTCTCTGACTGACTAGTCTCCGCAACACTTTCTCCAGACGGCAGAGAAGCTATACCAGCGACATCGTCCTCAATAAGCGACGACTCATCAACATCACGCTCTACACTATCGCTCAGCTGCTTGACCTCTGCAACATCAGGTAAAGGCTCTGCACTTTCAAGCTCACCCGCTGACTCCTCCTTAGACAAAGTAGGTAACTGCGATACCTGAGTCAGCTGAGATTTACCGTAGTCCATTGAAGATTGCTCAACGAACGCTGGTGACGCTGCACTCACAATCACAGCCGGTAGAAAGACATCGTCTGAACTGGATAGCGCATCGTTCGCCGCATTGAGATCTACTGTCTCGGTCTGATTAGCGTCTAAATTTAACTGCGCAGTGGCGGTTAGCGCATCATCGTCTAATATCCTGGCAAGTACTGGTAGAGGTAATAAAGACAGTGCGCCTCCCAGCACAGCTACCCGAATCACGAAGGAATGGTTGATGTATCCCATAATATTTTCGTCAATATATAACCGATAAATTTAGTAATTCCTACACAAACTAAGTTTGGAGCCGCTAGAAAGATATACAAGCCTTGTCGTCGCAGACAGCCCAACTATAAAAATGATTTTCAATCACAAACGGATGAAAATAAGGGTGAGCACTGACAACGTCCAACATTGGCATTACTTTACGGGGAAGAAACCGGGTTGAGTGTGAGACAAGCCTTTAACAATCCATCAATACCGTCCACGGGTAAAACTGGACATTTAAGCTGAGACACTAGTTCTGAGAGGGACATATCGTCAAGGAAATAACTATCCTTAGGCGTATTATGTGGACCTGACTTCAACATTAAGGAGGGTAGCAATACCCCATCCCCTAAGTTGGAGTCTTTCAGTTTTCCTAAGATATCGTAACCCGTGAGCAACCCAGTCACGGATATCTGTTGCCCCCAATATTCGCTATTTAAAGCAACCATCTTTATGGTTAAACCTTGCACTTGGTTCAGCCGCGCCACAATAGGCTCAAAGGCTTGCTCAACAGCATTACCCACAACCCAGGTTAAATGCCTCGGGAAAGCGACACTGTCAGGTAATGTTTGGGCCGCTTGCTCAAACTGCTTTAGAAACAAACGAATAGACCCAACACCATTGCCTATTTGGGGATAGGCTTCATAGTGAGCTTCCGCTGGTAACCCTCGTCGCGCAATTAAGAACCACTCATCTGCCAACCAAGCAAATGTAGAACCAAATTTTTCTTTGAATTCGGCCTGCAGTTGCTCTACTTGCTCAATTACCTCATTAGCTTTTGCCGTATTCACGGGCACCAGCTCGTCTTCACTGGGTCGAAACCGGGTCAGACCAACTGGAACAACGGCGGCTGAGGCAACAGCAGGGATCTCTCCAACATGAAACGCGGCCAGATCCCTCAAGGTTGTTTCTAAATGAAGACCATCATTAATCCCAGGGCAAACTACAACCTGAGCATGAATTTGAAGCCGGTTTGCTTGAAACCATTTCAGCTGCTCTAAGAGCAATCCAGCACGAGAATTTTTAAGTAAACGCTGGCGCACTAATGGTTCAGTAGCATGAACAGATACGTAAAGCGGCGATAGGCGTAGCCGAGCAATGCGGTCCCATTCTGCGGATGGCAAGTTTGTCAGAGTCAGATAGCTGCCATACAGAAAGCTAAGACGATAATCATCATCTTTAAGATACAGGGTGTCTCGTTTGCCAGGAGGTTGTTGATCAATAAAGCAAAAAGGACAGCGGTTATTGCATTGGATTAACCCGTCAAACAGAGCATTTTCGAATTCCAGCCCTAGGTCTTCGTCGAAATTTTTCTCAATCTCCACAGTATGACTTTTCCCAGAAGCATCTACCACTTCTAGGGTCAGCCATTCATCTGAACAGAGAAATCGATAATCAATTAAGTCACGGGGATGTTCACCATTGATCGACACTAATCGATCACCGGGTTCAAAGCCAATATCTTCAGCAATGGAATCTGTCAGAACCCTGGTAATAACAGCCGGTTGGATAGACGCACTACGCATAAACCATCAGGCTAGACAATGACTCCATAATACTTACGGAAATTGCCGATTGTGGCCATAGTTTATGCTAAGCAGCTTAAACATTTTGAATAGCGTTGGTAGCTAAACCAATCAAAATAGCCACACCAAAGGCAAGCCGGTACCAAACAAATACCCAAGTACTATGACGTCTTAAAAATTCAATTAACCATGCGATCGCAAGATAAGACGAAATGACGGCGGCAATCAGACCACCAATCAGAGGCACCAAACTAGCATCTCCCACGGTCGACATCTCCTCCAACAGCCCCTTTAGCTCAACCAGACCAGACAATAAAATCGCCGGTGTCCCAAGCAAAAAGGAAAAGCGGGCAGCGGTATCACGCTCTAGACCTAAAAATAATCCAGCTGTCAAAGTTGAACCTGATCGCGATACCCCAGGCACCAAGGCAAGCGCCTGGCCGAATCCAACACCAATGCCATCCCATAGGTCCAGTTTTTCAAAATTACGTTTACGAGTCCCTACTTTTTCAGCCACCCCTAAAAGTAAAGCCATCACAATAGACGTAATAGCAATCGCCTGAGTACTGCGAATAACTGAATTTTCATACTGCGTTTCAAAAAACACCTTAATTAGAAACCCACAAAACACGATGGGAATCGAGCCTAGAATAATGCCTAGACCTAAACGAAAATCAGAAGACTGATAGCGTTTTGCTAGAGCGGCCGTCACCGTATTACGGGTCACCTTCGTCAAGTCATCCCAGAAGTACCATAAAATCGCAGCTAAGCTACCGAGCTGAATGACAGCCGTAAACGCCACCCCCGGGTCGCCCCAACCAAGCGCTACAGGCACAATTTTGACGTGAGCCGTACTACTGATTGGCAAAAACTCCGTAAGACCTTGAACAATGCCAATGACAACGGCTTGAAATAAGTTAATTTGAGCTGCTTGACTCGTAGGCGCTTGGGCCAGAAGATCCAATGATTGACAAACAGACATGAACAATGCTCCACAGCTCGAACTGATCAATTGGGTTTAGCGCAGACCGCTCCTAAAGGACACGAACCATTGACAACGACATCCGGACTACTCCACCAAGCTTTTACCGATTACGACATCAGCAATAAACATGCAGAGATAATGAACCTGACTACGCCAATATCAATGATTAACCCCAAGAAAATAACCTCAAAAAAACCTAAAGTTTAATAGAAAACTAACCAATATCGGTTACGGTTCTGCTTTGAATATAAACAGACTAAAAAACCTGTCTTAGAACTTTTTTATTCCTAGATAGCTCCAGGATATTTACATATCGCAATATCATCTAAGTCGCCATTTATGAAGATACGGTTCCTGAGCGACTTGATTGACATGTTATGTTAACAATAATTAACCTCTCTCAGAATTCTATTGAATTCATCAGGCCGCATTGTTATCCGAAACCTCGCCTCAAACCCAACTTCCTGAACGACTAAAAAAATTAGAGTCTGACGAGCATTTGGCTGAACGATTACCTGCTTTTTTAGCCGCTGCATTCCTAGTTAGTGTACCCGTATTCATTCAGGCTCCCTTGGTACGTCTTCAACCCTGGGTAAGTTTAGCAATAACTTTCATTTGGCTTATTGGCGGTCTGTACATGTTGCGCCAGCCTAAGCTTCAGCTATGGGGAGATCTAGCCATTGGTTTTACATGGACCTGGCTGGCTGGAAGCTTGTATTGGGGATGGCTGAGAGAAAACCCTTATGTTCATTTGCCAGTAGAAGCTATCGGGTTACCCATTGTTATTATCTTGCTGAGTCAAAGCCGCTGCAGGGTTGGCAACTACTTTTACTTGGGCTCTTTACTGGGCACTGCCATTACCGACCTATATTTTTATTGGGTTGATTTAATTCCCTACTGGCGTCAGGTAATGCAAGCGGAGCCTGCCAATGTGGGTACTGTGCTTCAAGCTGCCCTCATGCAAATTGAAAATCCTGTAGCCGTTATGCGGGCAATCGTTTTACTAGGACTACTTATCTTTGTCGGGGGTTGGGCGATCAAGGCCCAAAAGGTCTACTGGTGGGCGTTTGCAGGGGCAGTACTCAGTACGATTCTAGTCGATGCCTTATTTTTACTGGCAGCCAGTCTGTCATAAGGAATCAACCAATGAATACCAAACTCATGTCAAGCAGATGATTTTCTCCCAAACAGCATCAATTCCTTGACAAATCAAGAAAATTATTCCAGGGTAGGCACTTAGTATGAAATTAGGCACAATTCATTCAAAATGTAGATAACGTGTAAAGCTTTTTCTCTATTTGCTGTAGATAAAGCAATATCGTACATGTAATGCACAATAAATAAGCACAAAGGCTATAGTGCAGTTAGGAGCAGTAGCGTTAAGGTGTAGGACATAAGCTGGCTCGAATCATCGAGGTATAGTGTTATTCCCTGAAAAGACCCCTCAAGTTGGACCCTATTTGGTCCTCAAAACAGACTCTGGTCAACGTCACTTATCGTTGATTGGCAATAGCTGCTGGACTATTGGTCGCAGTGACGACAATAATTTTGTACTACCCGATCGCTGGATTTCTCGCAACCATGCCATGTTGCAGTTCATGGAAAGTGGGGAGTTCTATTTAATTGATTTGGGCAGCCGCAATGGTTCATTTGTGAATGGGCGACGGGTCAGTGTACCCGTTACTTTACGCAATGGAGATGCCTTAACATTTGGTCAAACAGAGCTGCAATTTTACTGTCCTGCACCAGAGCCGACTAGTAAAACTAGCAATACATCTATCAGCTCCCACGACTCGACAGCCACAGCCACTCTGCATGTGCGTCGTCTAATCTCAGTCATGGTGGTCGATATTAGAGACTTCACAGTCATGACTCGACAGATTGATGAAAATGTTCTGTCTGAGGTGATTGGTACCTGGTTCCGCCATGCAGGCAATATCATTGGCGAGTATGGCAGTTGGGTTGACAAGTATATTGGTGATGCCGTGATGGCCGTGTGGATTCATGGCACTCAAGAAGTCGAAGCTGAGGAAATGCTCAAAATCAGTCGTGCCATCAGTGCGTTAAATGACATGACACGACAGCTCCATAAGCAGTTTCCATTGCCTTTCCCACTACGGGTCGGGGCTGGTGTGAACACTGGCTATGCTGTTGTAGGCAATACAGGCACTGGCGATCGGCCTGACTATACGGCGTTAGGCGATACTGTCAATGCAGCATTTCGCTTTGAAAGCTCAACTAAACAACTAGGGTTAGATGTGGCTCTGGGGGCAGAAACCTACAAATATCTCAGTAAGCTGGGTGCCAATGAGCAAACGTTTAAGCGTTATTCAGCCTTATTAAAGGGATACGACAAACCTTTAACTACCTATGCTTGTACGTTTTCGGACTTAGATAGATTCTTGATAAGTTACGATCGCAAAGCTTCAATGACCGTCAAATCATCCACGGTTCAGTCATCTTAGCTACGTACTCGTCAGGGTAATTTGCGTAACGGTCCGCAAAGGATTATCAGCATTTCTCAACATTCGCACAGCGAAAGTGATACGCTTCTCATTAATGCTGTGTATTAGATTTGAATAAATCCGGCGGAGAGAGATGAAACGATTCTTTAGCCTATTAATGGCGCTTGGACTGGTATTTGGTACTTTGGTGAGCAATGCTCAGCCTGCAGTAGCAAGCATGTTGAACAACGGTACAGCACTTCTAGCAGAGGCTACACTGCCCCGCAACGCAGTTGATGACAAGCTAGCTACAGACTATGGCTACAAGCTTGATGTGAATAACACTAACGTTGCGGCGTTTAGAAAGTACCGGGGTCTATTTCCAACAATCGCAGGCAAAATTGTTCGGAATGCTCCCTATGACAAGCTAGACGACATTCTTAAGATTCCTGGGTTGAGTGATGTTGAGAAATCACGTATTCAAGACAATATGGATATTTTCACTATCTCTCCACCTAACCCTGCTTTAGTCGAGGGTGATGACCGTTATAACAATGGTGCTTATAAATAAGGTGCTGAATACATAAGCATCTAAGGTTGCCCTGCCTATTGATACGGGAACAGCCTTCATAGCAATACTGCTCTTCAAGATTTGAGCATCAGTACATCCAAATCTTTTCAATTCTTTGGTATTGCTTGTATCTATCATTGCTCTTGATAGAGTGGTTTAATCCCTCTGTCAGGAGCACTTTTTATTGGTACACTCCGCTTCTTCCTCTGCTTCCTTGCCATCACAGTTTGACGTCTTGGTCGTCGGTGGCGGAGCCGCTGGTCTATATTCAGCGCTGTGTTTACCGGCAACGCTGCAAATAGGCTTAATTACTAAAGATACGCTGTCTATTTCTGCCAGCGACTGGGCACAAGGAGGCATTGCGGCTGCGATCGCACCTGATGATGCACCAGAACTTCACGTTACCGACACGCTTAAAGCGGGCGTCGGTCTATGTGAACTTGAAGCCGTTGAAGTTTTGGTCAGACAAGCTGGAAAATGTATCCAGAATCTGACAGAGATGGGCGTCGCGTTCGACCGCAAAGGCGAGCAGTTGGCGATGACACTGGAAGCAGCCCATTCTCGGCATCGCGTTCTACATGCTGCTGATACCACTGGACGAGCCGTAGTGACCACATTGGCCGCCCAGGTACTCGCCCGTAAAAATATCCATGTTTTTAACCAGGCATTGGCCTTAGACCTATGGATGCATGAGGGAGCATGCTGCGGTATACAGCTGGCATACGACAAGCTAGTGACTGGGATCCAGGCTAAAGCCGTGGTGCTAGCCACTGGGGGGGGTGGCCAAATCTATTCACAAACGACTAACCCAGCAGCTAGCACAGGGGATGGTGTAGCAATGGCGTGGCGTGCTGGCGCTACCCTAAGGGATTTAGAATTTATGCAATTCCATCCCACAGCATTAACGCAAGAAGGTGCTCCTCGATTTCTGATTAGCGAGGCTGTGCGAGGGGAAGGGGCACATTTAATCGATATCGATGGCCGCAGATTTGCCTTTGATTATCATGCCGATGGCGAGTTAGCTCCCAGGGATGTCGTCAGTCGCGCCATCTTTAACCATCTTCAGAAGAATCCAGATGAATCTGTTGTTTATCTGGACCTGAGGGTAATTGATCCAGAGCGCGTGCAGCGCCGATTTCCTAATATTATTCGTAAATGTCAAAAGTGGGCAGGCATTAACGTATTTGAAGCCCCCATTCCGGTTTCACCTGCGGCCCATTACTGGATGGGGGGCATCGTTACGGAGCTGGATAGCAACACTACGATTCCTCGACTCTATGCTGTCGGGGAAAACGCCAGTACCGGCGTCCATGGTGCTAATCGACTGGCTAGTAATTCATTACTGGAATGCTTGGTTTTTGGAGCACAGCTGAAAGATCTTGCCCCCAAGCCGCTAGCAGACCTTAGCGACCGCAGTATTGCTGGCATTAATGCAGTCGCAGCCCCTGTAGACCTAAATGCTTCTGTTCGTTGGCTACGTCAGTCTCGAACAGCCATTGGGCAATTAGTTTGGCAAAGCGCAGGCATTGCCCGCGAAGCCCGCCAGATGAATACGGCTTTAGAACAATTAGCTAAATGGCAAGCGGAGTTTGACTCCATGCCCATGACCAAGACTCTAAAGGGATTAAAAGAGCAGATAACAACCCATCAGCTACCCGCGCAGCTCACGTTAGAAACCTTGCGTCTTTGGACAGAGACGCGAAACTTACTAACAGTGGCTCAGTTAGTGCTCCAGAGTGCTCTATTTCGTACTGAAAGTCGTGGCGGACATTATCGTAGTGACTATCCTGAGACCGCTAAGAGCTGGCGAGTTCACACATTAGTCAAGGATGATACGTATGTGAGATCGCAGCCCATTACCCCATAGGCTTGGCAATCAACTCGCACAGTGCTTACCCTAGCGAACGTTGTCTCTCTGTTGGCTCTTGGCAATTTGCTCTCTCATTTCCTCAACGCTAGTTGCAGGCTTGCGACAAGACAGACCACGACATACCTGCCCAGTAGCACCATCCGGTAACGCAGTGTGCCGGACTAAAACGACCGTAGGGAAGTAATCACGTAATAATCTGGCTACATTGTCAGCGTCTGTTCTGACCAGCGTATGATGCCGATACCAATCTAGCCCTTGGAAAAGGCTAGGACATGCTCGCGTCGCTTGATCCATTACCACACTAAAAGAGCGTAATGCCTTTTCAGCTTTGTCCAAATACGCCAAGTCTTCAGTTAGTAAAAACAATCTCATCAGGTTGGAAATAGCTACACCATTAGCCGCTGGCGTAGCACTGTCTTGGTAGCTCCGCTCTCGAATCAGCAGACTCTCACTGGCATCACTAGCTGTGTTGTAATAGCCACCAGCAGCAGCACTCCACAGCCACTGATCAAATTCAGTTTGAAGGGCTTTCACATGGGTTAGCCAGTCATCTACCGAGCTGTCTGAAAAGGCTAAACTAGCCTGCTGAATATCAAGCAATGCCTTAATAAATAGAGCATAGTCTTCGGATTGGGCTAATACCGCTGGGGCACCATCGTAGTTCAGTCGATGCAAGCGGTCATTCACCCATTGCTTTGCCAAGATAAACTCAGCGGCTTCAATGGCTAGGTCTAGATAGTCACTCTGATGAAAGACCGCTGCAGCACGAGCCAACCCTGAAATCATGAGGCTATTCCAAGCAACAATCATTTTGGTATCGGTAACAGGCGGAATACGACCTGGCCAGACTGTATTTTTAGCGGCGGCGGCATCAACGGCTGGGGGAAAGGTATCTATATCAGACTGACCATAACGAACGGTAAACAACTTTTTCAGAGCAGTTTCTGTATCGGCCTTAAGAGGTCCAGAGTGCTGCCGCTGGAGCACAATATTGCCTTCAAAATTACCGTCAGCCGTAATCACAAAGTCCGCACTTAATGCCGACACTTCCGCATCGGTCAAACATTCACGCAAATCAGACTCACGCCAAACATAAAATGCGCCCTCTTCTGGTTCATCATCGTCCAATGTGACAAAGCTGTCGGCATCTTGAGCAGCGTAGAAATAACCGGCCCACATCTCTCGCTTTAACCATTGCACCGTGCCAGCAATGGCGCGCTCAAAAGCAGGATCTTGGTGTCCTTGGCTCCACAGATCCGCCAGATACTCCATGATCAGGCCATTGTCATAGAGCATTTTTTCAAAGTGCGGCACCGTCCAGGTCGGATCCACCGTGTAGCGATGGAAACCACCAGCCACATGGTCATAGATGCCTCCCAGAGCTAAATCGAACCCGCGACGCAAACAAATTTCATCAGGGTTTAAGGAATCTGTCGGTTCCATCAGCCGCACGCCCCGCAAAGCGCTCAGACCATAGGGAATCATCGGGAAACTGGTGCCTTGCCCGGAGGAGATCAAGATTTTGGTACTCGCACTCAGCCCCCGTAGAAGCAACTCGTTGCTAAGGTTATCGTCTGCGGGCAATACAGCCGACTGCTGCAGGGCGTCTAAAATCTGAGATTTGACAGCGCCTACTTTGGGTTTGTCCGTATCGTAGAGGTTACGCAGAATTTCCAGCAGCTGCAAAAAACCAGGACGGCCATAACGGGGCTCGACCGGAAAGTAGGTGCCACCGTAAAAAGGAACTAAATCATCAGGAGATAGAAAAATATTTAGGGGCCAGCCCCCCTGCCCTACCAGCATTTGTAGCGCCTGCATATAGATGCTATCCAGGTCGGGCCGTTCTTCGCGATCCACTTTGATGGGCACGAAATTGGCATTCAGATAGGTTGCGATCTCATCATCGGAAAAGGCTTCTCCTTCCATCACCGTACACCAGTGGCAGCTAGAATAGCCCACTGACAGAAAGATTGGCTTATCCTCACGACGTGCCGCTTCTAACGCCTGATCACACCATGGCCACCAGTCAATCGGGTTATAGGCATGCTTCCGTAAGTAAAGACTCTGACTTTGAACGAGCCGATTCACCATGGATGAACACCGGGTAGGAACAACTCCCTGAGTGTATCAAGGTTAGACCCAAGCAAGTTTAAGAGCAGCCTTCAAACCAGGTAACCGCCGGAAACTGGCCCGTACGAAACTGAGTTATCTGACCCTCTTTGTCCGTTTCAAATACCAGACTATACAAATTACTGCCGGTAGCATCTGAGGTCAACGTCAGATAACTACCCTCGGTAGAAGGATGAGGTGTAGCTTCAATCTGACCATCGTAAACAGTCTCAACCTCTGCAACAGTCGAGCCAATCCCAAGACCACTAACAGTTTTAATCGGACTCCCTGGCCAAATATCAATTCGAATCACCTGATCATTGACCACCATTAAGCCAATGCCATCAATTGAGCCGATACGAGCAGCTTTATCAGGATCGTAAACCTCTGGTAAATAATACTGGCAAACTTCCGACTGAGTCATCGGGGCTACAACAAAACTGACCTGAGCAGCATTAGCAGCTTCTTGAATCGTCATCCCCAGCCTCACTGGACCTAACCCACCAATAGATACGGGCTCTTTCTCAAGGGGATGGGGACCCTCTAAACGCTGCTGAACTCGACTAATTAGAGCATCAACAGCCGTCGCTCTAGCCATAATGTGCGTTACTAGAGAAGAAACAGGGCGCAATGTCGGCAACTTGGCCGTCATCGTTACACAACCACTCATCGTGATAGCAGGTAACACTGCGAGCAGTATTGGCTTCAGTTTACGAACCGAGCCAGATTGAAATGGAGACTTTCTAAATCGCGCAATCATTGGTCACAAAAGCATTGGCCTAACTAAAGGCTTCCTGTTAAGAAATAAACACTTACTTAAGAGCTTAATAGAAAGAATAATTTAGAAATGTAAGTAATAACGCTTAAACCAATCCTTTTCTGACTTATCTTTATATGAGAAATATATTTTGATTAATCCTCCATAAGGTGATAGGAGCCTGCTGTGTCACAAATTCCATCGGATCCAAGCAACAATAATCGTCGTCGTCGTCCAGTCACCTATGACGAGCTATTGGCAATGTTCGTAGCATTTTTAACCCTGGGCAGTGTTTTATTTTGGGGGTTAACTCGGTCTGGAGTGAGCTTGTTTGGCGACGCCAATCCATTGAGTACCAATGGAACTCCTGATCTGATAGGAGATTTAAATGACGAACTGATCATCGGCGTTAATCCCGACAGTGATGACGGTCAAGTTGGCTTTGATACCCCAGGAGCATTAGGTGCGGCAGCTGGCGCTGGCAGTATCCTCGGAGACATAGATAGCTCTGAAGCAAAAGTACCAGCCCCAAGAGCCCAAGCAAATAATCAAGCGACGGTGAGTCAGCCAGAAAAACCAGCGGCTAGCATCCCTAAACCCGCACCGCCTGAACTACCGAAACAGGACGCCCAACCAGCAGCTCCGGAGACACCTGCCACACCTATCGCCCCTCCCCTAGAAGTCACTCAGGAAGCATTGGAATTTAAAGATGTACCTGATGATTACTGGGCCAAGCCTTACATCGACGCCCTCAGTGAGCGAGATGTGTTTGACGGCAATATCGTAGATGGAGTGGCTGAAGGTGACACCTTTAACCCTGAAGACCCCATCAGTCGTGCTCAACTCGCCAGGGCGATCACGAAAGCATTTCCTTTATCAGAAGAAGAGGCGGCTATTTCCTTTTCTGATGTAGACAGTGATTTTTGGGCCCTAGAGTTTATCAACGAAGCCGTTAAGGGTAGCTATATGAATGGCTTTCCCGACGGTAGTTTTAAGCCAGAATTGCCCGTGCCCCGTGCCCAGGCTTTAACCGCTATGGTGACAGGGAGTAATGCCACGGCTCAAGGAGAGGCGGCAGACGTTGTTCAACGCTATAGTGATGCTGATGATATTCAAGATTGGGCAGTACCTAAAGTAGCCGCCGCCACTCAAGCTGGCTTGGTAGTCAATCATCCTGATTTGACAGTTTTGAATCCTAATCAACCGGCAACCCGTGCTGAAGTCGCTGCCATGATTTATCAAACGTTGGTTGCTCAAGGGCGCATTGATCCCATCGATGGCGAGTATGTAGTTCAGCCATAGGGACATGGAGGGCCTGATTACTGGTGCTGATGGACAGACTCGCTGCTGGTGGCCTGGTGCAGATGCTGACTATATGGCCTACCACGATCACGAGTGGGGCTGTCCGGTTAAGGACGATATCAAACTATTTGAAAAAATCTGTTTGGAAGGTTTCCAAGCAGGTTTGAGCTGGTTAACGATTTTACGCAAGCGTAATCATTTTCGAGCTGCATTTGAACAGTTTAATTTTGAAAAAGTCGCTCGTTACACGGAAACCGATGTAGAACGACTACTACAAAATGCTGGTATTGTTCGCCATCGTCGCAAAATTGAATCCACCATTAATAATGCGCGGCGGGCCTGCGATTTGGCCGATGAATGGGGCTCACTCGGAGCTTATTTCTGGCAATATGAGCCGACTAAACGCCCGCATAAATTTGACTATGCCACCCTCTCAAAGGTAAGTAAAACATCTGAATCTATAGCTTTGAGCAAGGATTTGAAAAAACGCGGTTGGTCTTTTGTTGGCCCCACAACAGCTTATGCCTTTATGCAAGCTATGGGGTTGGTCAACGACCACCTTGAAGGCTGCTGTATGCGTCAACCTATTGAAAAAAAACGGACTTTATTTGAGCATCCATGAAGCTAAGTAATTTTAAGGTTTAATTCTTGGAATAATGCTCAATCGCTACACAGTTGATAACAACAATGAGGCAGACTAAACTCGTTTGAACAAGTGTCTTTGAACGCATGGAGGTTCTCCCTTGGCAGATGCGATCGCAATTTATATAGTCAATGCAGAGGAACTCCAGACCGATCATCCAGACAGTACTGCCTGGTGCCAGGCGTCATGTTTTTCTGGCCAGGTCGGCAAAACATGCCTAGTCCCAGATGCCACTGGCAAACTTAGCAAAGTATTGGTAGGTCGCCCAGACAGCCTAGATACATGGACCCTGGCTGGTCTACCTAAAACATTACCAACAGGCACCTATAGATTAGGGTCCACATTGTCTGCCAGTAGCGCCACTAAACTCTACCTAGGGTGGCAACTGGGTAGCTATAGTTTTGATCGTTATAAACTCACCAAAACCGGACCACTCGCCAATCTAGAAATACCCGACAATATAGATTTAACCTATGTTAAAGCTGCCACCGAAGCGACCTATCTCGTTCGAGATCTAATCACCACCCCGTCCAATAACATGGGGCCCGATCAGCTTGAAGAAACCGCACGAAGCCTAGCCGATCGCTACGACGCAAAGATCCAAGTTATTGCCGGTGGCGATTTAGTCATCGAAAACTACCCCATGATTTATGCCGTGGGTAAAGCAAGCACCCGTGCACCCAGGCTTATCGACTTACGCTGGGGAAACCCAGACGCCCCCAAAGTCACCCTGGTAGGCAAAGGTGTATGTTTTGACAGTGGCGGCTTAGATGTCAAATCAGCCACTGGCATGCGTCTCATGAAAAAAGATATGGGGGGTGCTGCTCAGGTATTAGGGTTGGCCCAAATGATTATGGAAATAGGGTTACCCATTAATCTACGAGTACTTGTAGCAGCGGTTGAAAACAGTATTGCAGGCAATGCGTTACGTCCCTTAGATATTTTGACCTCCCGCAAAGGTACCACTATCGAAGTAGGCAATACAGACGCCGAAGGACGGTTAGTCCTAGCCGATGCCCTATGGGAAGCCAGCAGTGAGGAGCCAGACTTAATTATTGACTGTGCCACCCTGACAGGTGCTGCTCGCGTAGCTCTCGGCACCGAGCTACCTGCCTTTTTTTGCAACCATAACGAAATCACATCAGCGCTACTTAAGACAGGCTTAGACCTAGACGACCCGCTGTGGAATTTACCCCTACATGATGCCTATCGAACAATGTTAGATAGCCCAGTGGCTGATATGAATAATATTGCCAGTGGCTCCTACGGTGGCTCAATTACAGCAGCCCTATTTCTACAAGAATTTATTCAAGCAGATATTCCCTGGATTCATGTAGACTTCATGGCCTACAACCTGCGTAGCCTGCCAGGTCGCCCAGAAGGAGGCGAAGCCATGGGTATGCGAGCCTTATTCGAACTCATCAAAAAGCATATTGCTTGACAACTAACAGATAGACCTCACTAATGACTCAAGTCAAAGGAGCAACGCTAGACTACCTGGGCTGATAGCTCCGACAGACAAAGTGTGGATAACCATACAATGAAATCAGTCAAGCTATCTTGACGTTTCTTAATTTATCTCGTTACATTTAGGTCATAAGAGACCACTACACTTATCAATTACCTGACATCATCCCAATTGGGGTTTATCTCCATTAGAGACAGGGTCAGACATTTAAAGAGGAGATTAACTATGGCTATCGTATTGGCACTTGTTATCGTAGGTTGGGTTACAGCCGTACTGATCGGTTCCCAAGCATATTTTCTTGGTGAACAGTCCAAGCCTGTCCACGAGCGCAACTGGAACTCTGATTCTTTTGACACCCTCGCTAAAACTGTTACTGGTCGCGAGACAGATTTCAATAATCGTGTTCCTGCCTATGGCTATGATGCTTTTTCTAGCCAAGAACTGCAGGGTTCCTAAGGCATTGACAACATTTTTGGTTTAACGCAGAAAACCGCTATGCACATCCATTTCGCCCAGAGCCTAGCCTGATCAATCACCGGGGCAGACAACAACGTTTCACCGTTTTCCTTTAGCAGGATCGTGAATCCTTCAAACCAGTGGCTCTCATGAGAAGCAAGATGTTGCTTGACACAAATTTCTTACTGTTCAAGGGGATGATGCTCTGCAGTTGAGATATGAGTGTGATTCATGGGAGTTGTGATTTCATTGCCCCTCTGCGCTAACAACTCAAAAATACAAACAAAGGTGGGGAATCGTTGTCCCCAGATGTGAGAATTTATTATCCGGAAGAGCACGATACAAGATCAACCAACCATTGGGGGAGATACAGATAACCTACCGAGGCCAAAGATTTATAAACTACGCCATGGAAAAATATTTATGGTGATCAGCTAGTCTTCTCGCTCCACAACAATCACATTCTCAGTGACTTTTTCAAAGGTATCGTCATGGCTGATAACAAATAGCTGCTTAAATGCCTTTAATCGAGAGATGGATTCTGCTAAACTCTCTCGCCGAGGACGATCCATATTCGTTGTAGGCTCATCAAAAAAGGCAATATCAATATCAGCTAAGACTTTTAGGAGGGCTAACCGTACCGCCAGGGCAGCGCACATTTGTTCACCTCCTGAAAGGTTAATAAATCGACGCCTATTGCCGCCCTCCTGCACGATAATTTCATAGTCACGGGTCCACTCCAGGGCGACATTTGGTCTATTGATCAGTTCTCGAAATAATCGATCGGCCTCTTGGGAAATGCCCTGCACATAGCGTTCAGTAATTCGGGGACCGGCTTCTTTATACGCTTTGCGCGCAAAGTTTATAAACCGCTTAACTCGCTCTTTTTGTTTTAGGTCCAGTTGAGCTTGATCTCGTTTTTCTACGACCTGCTTGAGGGTGTCTAGCTGGCTGGTTAGTTCAGCCTGGAGTTTACGCTGTTGAGGCAGGCTGCCAGTAATGCGATCGCACTGCGACTTCACCTCCCCATAGCGCTGTTCTAACCCTTGCAAAACTGACGGATCAAACTCTGCCGTCAAGTGACTCAGCTCAGCAGTTAGCTGTTGCTGCTGTTCTATCAATCCCTCAACCACCTGGGCTGCCATCGCCAAATCAGTATTTAGCTGCCTTAACATTTGAGCATCCTTTTCATGCTGAAGATACGTCAAATAACCAGGCTGATGCTCTTGGCGTAACTGCTGCTGCTGAAAGAGGTCTGCCTCTACATTGGCAAAACTAGACAGTTGCTTGGTTAGATCACTCAGGGTGGCCTCTAATGTTTGACGCTGGGTTTGTAGACGTTTGTGCTCAGTTTCCACATTGGCCATCGCCTGTAGTTGATCCTGCAGCACTCGACAGCGCCCCTTAGGATCGCCCAAAGCCGTAATGTCAACCTCCAAGTCATCTAAACGCTGCGCCAAAGCGTCTGTTTGAGTCAATCGCTGATTAAGATCGGCGATGTCAGTCTGCAACGTTTGTTGTTGAGTATTCAGCTCAGTTGCTTTTTGCTGTAGTTTTTCGCGGGTCGCTAACTGAGCTTTCTCACCATAGGCTTGGGTTAATTCAGCCTGCCCCGTCTTTAAATTACGTTTTAACTGAACCGTATCTACCTGTTCTGAGAGATCATGCAGAATGCTTTCTAACGCGGATAACGTGCTTTGGCTAAGGGCTTGTCCGGTTGCGATCGCAGTTTTCAACTGGTCGATCACATCCACCGATAATAACGGTAAGCTTTGCTGCAAATCGCTCAGAGATAATAAAGCTGAAGCAGCCTGCTGATCATACTCGGCGGACTGCGAGCGATGGTGCGTCACTAACTGCTGGAGTTCTGTATCAAACTGCTGTGCGGCTTCTACACGACTTAATTGCTGCTGCCAACGCTGCTGCTGCTCCTCTAGCAGAGGGATCTGATCTACCCTGTTTTGCAACGTATTCAAAACCTCGAGATCGCTCGCCACTTGTTGAATCTCTTTTTGCAACCGGGCCTGACTATCGTTTAAACTTTGACGACGGATCTGCAGCTTAGACAACATTTGTTGTTTCTGCACCAGCTCATGACGTTCTGACTCCAATGTCTCTTGTTGCTTGCAAACATCTACTAAATCAACAATTTGTTTTTCAACCCGATCCCGCTGTTCCAGCTGTACCTGCAAACGAGCCATCATAGACGCTTGCTGATCTAAATTCCGTTGCTGGGTCTGCTGCTGTCGTAACAGCTGCTGACGTTGCTGATTTTTCTGCGTCAGTGTCTTGAGTGTCGTTTCAAGTTCTAGATAAAGACGATGAGCATCAGCATGCATTTGACATAGCGATTGTGCTTGATGAGCTCGCAAGCGAGCCTGCTCCATCACCCCATAGGCTTGCTGCTTGGCCTCTAACTGTAGCCCTATCTGCTGATTTTGACTTTGTACAGCCTGGATTTTATGAGTTTGCGCAGCAAGAGATTCTTTTTGTATCTGTAGCTGCTCTACCTCTTGTTGTAAACTTGATAGCTGTTGTTCGCCAGCAGCAATATCTTGACTAATTTTTTCATACCGACCATTCAGCTCATCCCACGTCTGTAGCTGTTCATCATATTGCTGTAACTGAGTTTTTAATAACTCAACCTGACCCTCAGCATACCGACGCAGACTGTTGGAATCTTTATGGGCCTGACGGTATTCTTCCACCTTCAGAACACTGTCAAAAATTGGCTTCCGCTTTTCTGTACTGAGTAAAAAATCAGCCGTAAATGTCCCCTGAGGCACCCCAATGGTATTGGCAAATAGCTGTCCCAAATCAGTACCAATTGCAACTCCTAAATGCTGCTGCAACCAGGGCTCTACCTCATCTTTGATACGAGTATAATTTAAGCGCTCCCCCAGCTGGGGATCAAAAATGGTATATCCCCGATTAGTACAGCGCTCTACCTCATAGGTGCGGCCATCGTAACTAGACACAAATGCCACCCTGACCTGGGCACTACCGCTACCATTCCGAATTAAATCGTCCTGTTTATAGCTCCCCCGATGATTAAACAGAGTCCAGGCAATGGCCTCTAAGATACTGGTTTTGCCAGCACCATTGACACCGCAGATAGCATTTGTACCTAATTGAAATTCAAAGTTGCGATCGCGATGGGTTTTAAAGTTGGTGAGGGTAACCGAAAGCAAGTACATGGCATTCCCCAACTAAATCCCTGAACATTCCAATACGCGCTAATGAGTCTAACCGCTTAGAGAACGATTTAGACAATGATCTCTAGACTTAAATAGACGCGATAAGAATTATAGCGCTGGTCACATTGTTTAGGACAATGCATATCCCTCGAAAGCATTAAACTACAACACCAATCTAAAGAGCAAACGTCCTGATATATCAGGACGTTTGCTCTTTACATCAAAGATTCAAAGTAGGATTTCTAATTTCTTAAAAGTCGCTAGAAAAGATCTACACCACTAGAAACATTTGCAGGTTGCCGCAAAACAGGCAACGCCTGTTGAGCCCATACCTGCACTTTAGGATGCGAACTTGTCGCCAACTGACGGCACAGCTTAATTGCCTGTGGCAATTGACCACTCTCTTTATATGCTCGCACCAACCAAATATTTGCAGAATAATAAAGTTTATCTGGTGGACGCACTTGCGACGCAACATATTTCAGCTCAACAATACCTTCGTTAAACTGACCAACCCGCACTGCATCTATGGCAGCTTCCAGCCTCTCTTGTGACATATGCGCTTTATCCTATGGCTAACGTTTAATTGTCGGTAGTAGGCCTAACCAAGAAGCACCCTATTACTCAGTCAAAACTGAGTTGCATTTATATAAATCGGGCTAATACTTTGAAAAAATTGAAAAGTTCCAGATGACGCCAAAACTCTAACCTCTCAGGATCTCTGCAATCGAAACCCCTAGAATCTAATGACGTTAACCAGCATCATCCTGACAAATCAAAAGCATAGGTCTATCTCAACAGTGATCAATCCATGTGAAATACGGCCATTCATCACTCATCGATGAGAAACCTATCTCATCCATACCATCATCCCTAGCACGCAAACCCCGTCCCCAAAACTCCATTTTTTACTTGAAGTTATGTCTTTAGAAAATGCATAGCGTCAGTTTGTTCCTCACACCAAAGGATTTATCGATCTTTCTACATCAAATAAAAAAAGCGCACACACACTACATAAAAATACAGGGATCAAAAACTTACATATTGAGAATCTAAGTAATCTCTTGCATGACAACATCCCGCCTTAAATCTAGCTCTATAAAACTACGTATAAACTCTCTCAGCCAAATATCTTAATCGGTTACTACTAGGCTAATCAGACAGCCTACTACGTAGACTTACTGACTTTTTTAAACCAAAAATCAGCCAATTAGCTGACATAAATCAATCATTTTTGATTAAACCTTTTCTTCTGTAAGGAATCAAAAAAAATCTCCTCATAAATACGGAGTTAAAAAATCATATAAAGTTGTTATTTGAGCAAAAATACTAGCTACAGACAACCCTTGAATCAATCTTTTTTGATAACTCTATAAAGTTTCTACGAGATTTTATGGATAAATAATTCAAGCGGACATATTAAATCTCTTTGATGCCAACTATGAAAGGGTTTCACCCCTCTAGCCTATCCGCAAAAACTTCCAGTACTTTGAATACAGAAGGAGTCTTATACTAAGAACACTAGGAATATTCACTGTTTATAAAAAGTACAAATCGCAAGACTTGCTTTGAAACAATGTCCTATTGAGACAACTTTAGAGCCATCTAAAATTGTCATTTCTTTATCAAGAATCCATTTATAGAACGATGGTCTTTCAAAAAAGTAATTTTCTAATTGTTACTGAGTACCCTCATTCCCCTAAATCCAAAGCAATGTATGACACTTGCTAGAATGCTTATTAGGATGTATCAAATATGTCACGAGATGCACTGATTGTTGGCATCAATCAATACCAAAATTTGCCTAACCTTACGGCAGCGGCCCAAGATGCAGAAGGCATTGCCAATCTTCTAGAAACCTATGGTGACTTTCGTGTGCGTAGGTTACCAGAAGTCATCAAAGAACAGCGCCCTCAGATTGGCCACCAAACATTGGTATCTATCCAGCAATTGGAAAGCAGTTTAGTACAACTTCTACTGCCAAAAGGCAATCATATTCCCGAGGCCGTCTTTTTCTATTTTTCAGGCCATGGTCTACAAAGAGAGGTGGGAATACGGGAAGGGTATTTAGCCACAAGTGATACCCAACCAGCCACATCCAACAGCGGGTTATCACTATCTTGGTTACGCCGTCTGATCAAGCATAGTCCTGTACGTCAGATTGTTATTATTTTAGACTGCTGTCACAGCGGTGAATTTCTTTCCCTAAAAGATGATGCTTGGCAAAGCAGTGATGGTCAAAGCTATCTATTCATTGCAGCATCCCGTGAATATGAGGAAGCCTATGAATCGCTCAGCAGCGACTACAGTGTACTGACCCAAGCGGTGATCTCTGGTTTACTACCTTCACAGTCTGACAGTGGTCGTGTCACCAGCACTGATTTAGTAGCCACCATTACGAATCAACTCAGTAACGAAATTCAGCAACCCCTTTTTGAGCAGGGTGGCAGTGAAATTGTTATTACCCGCAGCTCAGAAAAGGTCTTACCTCAATCAGAGAATCTCTCGCTAATCTCTCGCCTTAAACAATATAGTTTAAACTTCTGTCCCTACCTCGGCCCTCAGCCCTTCGAGGAAAAACACGCTGAGTATTACTTCGGTCGAGATGCCCTAATACAAGAACTACTCCTGGCATTACAGCAGACTAATGTCTGTGCCCTCATAGGAGCGTCCGGTAGTGGAAAAACATCGTTACTGCGCGCTGCTGTTATTCCACAATTATCGAAAGGCCATAGTATTTCAGACAGTAAGAACTGGCTTATACGCTATATAGACCTTGATGCCCAGCCATTAAAGGCCCTGGCAACCGCATTTACTATCGCTGACCAAGAAGTAGATATAGCTAACCAATTACAGCAAGCAGAAGACCTACTACGTCATGAGTCAACGGGCCTAATCAACTTAGCCACAGCGGCCTTATTAAAACACCCTACAGCAAAAAAATTGTGGCTTGTGCTAGATCAGTTTGAAGCACTCCTGATGCCAACCACTGATCTCAAAATTCAGCAAGATAATGCTCAAGTGATTCAGAATTTGGTAACAGCATTAAGCGACCCAACAGGCCCTCTAGGGATAATTATTAGCCTCCGGTCAGATGCCCTAGATGGTCTCATACCCCACGATGAGTTGTTTTCTCTCATAGAAAATCATCAGGTTGTCATCCCTCCAATGAGTTATCAAGAAATGCGAGATGTCATTGAAAAACCTGCGGAAAAAGTGGGCCTCAAAATAGATCCCTATTTAGTCCACAATATAACCCTGGACCTGACCGGAGCGCCTGGAGAATTGGCCTTATTACAAAGTGTGCTCTATACGCTGTGGCAGCATCGTACCCCAACTTCCTCAAATAATGAAGGCCATCAACTCTTACTGGAAAACTATTTAAAATTAGGGCGGCTCTCTAAAATGCTCACCGATAGAGCAACAGCTTTTTATGAATCGCTACCATCCAAAGAACAAAAAGTAGCGCAGCGGATCTTGCTCTCTCTATGTGATTTAGGAGAAGGTCGTCTCGACCAATGCCGTCCTGTCCGCAAATCTGAACTAGTCAATCAAGAATTTCCCCGTGATTTGATTGAGCGGGTATTGCAAAAACTAGTCGCTGAGCGCCTCATTGTGTCAGATACACCAAAATTGGCCACATCAACCCAGGGGCAAGCCATTGCAGCAGGTACCTGGGCAATTCACTCGCCAAATCAGTCAGACCGTAGTCTAATGAAGCACTGGTTAATACCATTAGCAGCCGCTGAGGAAACGATTGAACTTGCCCATAAATCGTTAGTGTCAGATTGGCACATATTACGCCAGTGGCTACAGACCAATCGTAAAACCCTTCGACAACGGCGGGAGATTGAAGAGCGGGCCTGGGTATGGCATCAACGTGGAGCTCCCAAATGCTCAGACTATCTAATGGGACAACAGTACTTACAAGATGTGAATCAATATCTAGTAGCCCATTCCCACGACCTTTCCACCATGGCTCAAAGATTTGTACATCTGAGTAAACGATCAGTGAACTACCAACAATGGCGCACTCGAGGAACGGCTGTTTTATTACCCCTAGCCGTCATAGCAGGTATGACCGTTTCATTGGTTCGTCAGCAGTTTGCTATCCCAGGGCAGACAAACACAGCCTCTACAACCACACCAAGCGCAACGGTACGGGGACCGACAAACGTGCTTTCCACATCGAGCACATCCATTCGGCCTCAATTACCTCAACGCTGGGGAGAGTTAGGGACTGACCATTTAGCAATGACATCACAGATTCTCGACTTTAAACAAAGATATCCTCAGTCTGAGTTAAACCAACTATCTGTTTCCCAATTAGTCAAATTCATGACACCTGATGCTATCGTGGCAAACTCAGCCGCATTAACGGATACCCTCAGCACCCCGATGAATGAAGCTGATGAATCCAGAAAACCCTAGGATCTTGTATTTGCAAGTTCTGCCGAACCTGCGAAAATCAAGGTCGCTATAGATAGGAAACGGGAACTATACATGATGGGCCATAAAATCAGACTTATGATTAGACGTGATGTGGACTATTGGTTACTAGCTGTATTGTCCTTTATGCTGGGAGCCGTTGTTATTCCTAGCATGTAATCATCCATCGGGTAGTTTTTTATGGTCAGAATTGTCAACCAAGGGCAGTTAAAGCAACTGCTAAAGCCTATAATTGCTAGCTTGTTTATAGGATGCCTATGGTGTCTGTGGTCACCTATAGCCGTGGCAGATACTGCTCAGGCAACATTTGCAGGCGGGTGTTTTTGGTGTATGGAACATCCTTTTGACGAACTACAGGGAGTCACAGATACAACATCTGGCTATATGGGTGGCATAGTTGTAGACCCTAGCTACCGTCAGGTCTCGTCAGGAACCACTGGCCATGCAGAAGTCGTACAGGTGGAATTTGACCCTAATATTGTTAGTTACGAAACACTATTAGATACGTTCTGGCGCAATGTAGATCCCCTGGATGGTGACGGCCAATTCTGCGATAAAGGAAGCCAGTATCGTTCTATTATTTTTTATTATGATGACGCCCAGCGTCAGCTTGCGGAAGCCTCAAAACAGACTGTCAATGATCTGTTTGAACAACCGGTCGTGACTGAAATTTTGGCAGCAACTTCCTTTTATGCAGCGGAAGATTATCATCAGAATTATTATCAAACCCATCCAAATCGCTATCGACTATATCGATTTGGATGTGGGCGTGACCAGCGATTAACAGATCTGTGGGGCAGGTCTCCTGAGTGATAAGTAAGTGAGCAGTAAAACAATCCCTCTGCTCAAGGGATAAAAAACTGATTAAAGTAAAGGGTAGATGTAAATCCAACAAAGAATTACCCATGACTGCTGTACAGCTTTCTGCGCGCGATATCATGCGTGCCGCCTACGAAAATCGCTATACCTGGGACAGCAACTTCCCTGGCTACACCACAGATGTCGAGTTTAAGCATGGCGACCAAAGTTATGTTGGGAAAGCTCGTGTAAACTCCGACCTTTCAGCTGAGGTTTTTGAGATTGAAGATGAAGCAGCCTTAAAAATGGTTAAGGGCCAGCTGTGGGAAGTCGCCATTCACCGAGTCCGACGTGAGTTCGAAACCACCCATGGTAAAAACACATTTGCTCTAGGGGAAACTGATGATCGTGGAGCTGTAGAAATTCTGGTGGAAGGGAAATCCACAGGCGATAAGTACCAGGTCTTAAATGATGAAGTTGTATTGGTTCATCGCCATATTCACGGTGTCGTCGTGACCATCAATACGTTTAGCACCCATGACACAGGCGCAGGGTATTTATCTCATACCTATGATTCGGTGTATCACGACCCCAAAACTGGTGAGCAGACTCAGGGTCGCAGTGACTTTACAGATGAGTACGGCAAAGTAGGGAATTATTTTGTGTTGACTCGGCGTGCGATCTCATCGACTGATGAAGGCACTATGGAGTTCATATTCTCTAATATTCAACTCCTCAACGCCGGAGCTGCCTAATCTCCACGTCCATACTGACAGGTAACTTTGCATAGCTGACAAATGTAAACAGTGCTCGCTTCTACTATTGGAGCGGGCACTGTTTGCGCAAGGTCTGGGTCACAACCTCAACATTCGTCTCAGAATCTAATTGCAAATCCCGTACATCAGCTTTTAGCTGAGCATTGGGGTCAGGGGTGGCAGAGATTAACTCTGCAGCCTGATAACGATAGTCTGAAGCTTGCTGATAAGCTTCAACCAACTGAAACTGAACCGTTTGCAAACGACGATTTGAAAGCTGGAGACCATCGATTATTTGAGCAATATCGTAGTAAATACGACCTACCTGTCGCTCAATTCCCTGATTGTATCCAGTACTTCCTAGATTTCCTTCATTGATTTCCTGAATGCGTAAGTTACCTTCAGCTAACGCTCCATTAATCAATGCACACTCTTCGCGAGGAGCACATCCAACGAGCATAAATAAAGCGCTCAATGCTAGAACCTGACGACTTAAGCTGCGGGAACGGTAAAAATTCAACATATAAAATTTAGACATAAACTGACATAGCTGCGGTTACAGCCTATTGGGTCTAGGGCACTGGCCTACCCAGTGCAATGTGCTCAAACTCTACTGGCCGAACAGCAACGGTATCATTTTCTAGTTTTACAAGTTATTAGGGTTATCCCAGGACAGCTGCGATTCAAACATATTGCCGGAGAGGAAATAAAATTGAACATTGGTTTTTTAGGTACGGGATTAATGGGTGCTCCGATGGCACGTCGGCTACAGTTAGCCGGACATCAAGTGTACGGTTGGAATCGTAGTGCAGAAAAATTAGATGCGCTATTAACCGATGGCATAAAACGCACCGCTACTCCCGCTGATGCCATCGGAGCATCCCAGCTCATTATTCTCATGCTGACCGACGCCGCTGCCATTAAAACCACGCTGCTCAGCCCAGATGCCACTGCTCAGCTAGCAGGCCGCACTGTTTTACAGATGGGAACCATTGCTCCGCAGGAAAGCAAAGCCATCGCCAAATTAGTCGAAACTGCCGGTGGTGATTATTTCGAAGCCCCTGTGCTTGGCAGTATTCCCGAGGCCAAGACAGGTAAGCTCATTGTGATGGTGGGGGCAACTGCCGATCAGTT
>JAHQVZ010000269.1 GCA_019634055.1 Leptolyngbyaceae cyanobacterium MAG.088 | reverse complement strand
CTAGGGCTTAAACATGTCAATGCCAAAAATGTGGGGTGGGTTGAGGTGTTTAGGTTTAGTTGATGTCCAGCATTCCTGGGTGGGGAAATGTCTGGCATCAACACTGGAATTACGGCCCATGGGGCTTTGACGACAGTATATTGCTAAAGCCCCACGGACTCCGGTTTTCAACTGGGTACAAGTTTGAGGTTCTCAATCAACAGTGTTACGACAACATCAGGAGTGACTATTTTCTATGACACTATCTCTAAGGAATCAATGCGTTCTAATTACGGGCGCTAGCAGCGGCATTGGTAAGTCTTGCGCCCAATTCTTTGCCCAGGCAGGGGCGAGGCTTATCTTGGCAGCCCGCCGCAAAGACAAGCTGCAAACATTGTCAGATGACTTGCAAAAGCAGTATCAAACACAGACCCTATTGCTCTGTGTAGATGTCCAAGATTTTCAGACTGTTACGACCGCTATAGAAGGGTTGCCAACCGAGTGGAAGGCGATTGATGTGTTGATTAACAATGCCGGTCTGAGTCGAGGTCTAGACAAACAGTACGATTCTCCGATCCAAGATTGGGAGGAAATGATAGACACCAATATTAAGGGGCTACTGTATGTGACCCGTGCCGTTGTACCGGGGATGGTGGAGCGAGATCGCGGGCATGTGGTTAATATTGGCTCTATTGCAGCCAGGCAAACCTACCCAGGGGGCAGTGTTTACTGTGCCACGAAAGCAGCGGTCAAGTCCCTGTCTGAAGGGTTAAAAATTGATCTGTTGGGGACACCTGTACGGGTCACCAACATCGAGCCAGGGCTGGTGGAAACGGAATTTAGTAATGTGCGGTTTCGGGGTGATGATGGCAAGGCCAACTCGGTTTATACCGGCATGATGCCCCTTACCCCAGACGATATTGCTGACACTATTTTGTTTGCCGTCACCCGTCCTGCCCACGTCAATATCAGCGAAATTTTTGTCATGCCCACCGATCAATCGTCGGTTGCCCATGTACATAGGAGAACAGTCTGACGATGGAACTGCTCATTGTCATCACCACGTTTGTAGCTGCCTTTGTCCAGGGTGTGTCAGGCTTTGGCTTTGCTTTGGTGGCCATGCCAATTTTGTCTGGCTTTACCAGCATCCAAACAGCAGCCCCGTTGGTGGCGCTCACAACGTTAACCAATAACCTGCTGCTGTGTCTCTATTACCGCCAATCCTTTGACCAAAACGTTGTCAAAAACTTGTTATTGGGGTCAGTATTAGGGATTCCCATCGGGTTTTTAGCCTTAAATTATCTTCCCACAGCCCTAATGCTGATCACATTAGGCATTCTCATCGTCACTTACTCTCTCTATTCCTTAGTTAGTCCAGTGGTGCCGGTGTTGAAATCTAGGCTGTGGGCCTATGGTGCCGGATTTTCATCTGGGATTTTGTTGGGTTGTTTTAACTTGCCTGGACCACCGATCATCCTCTATGGCAGCAGTCAACGCTGGTCCCAGGAACTATTTAAAGGGAATCTCAGTAGCTTTTTTTGGATAAGTGTTGCCATTGTTGTTGTCGGACATGGCATGCAACATCGGATTTCAGCAGACATTATGCGTCAGTTCTTAATGGCGGTGCCTAGTTTGATGCTGGGCTTAAGTCTGGGTGTCGCTTTAGCGAAGAAATTCGATCCGAATGTTTTTCGAAAAATTGTCACTATTCTATTGTCGATAATTGGAGTAAGACTTATTATTTCTGGAGTTTATCTATAACTGGAAAAACAATTTCAAAGAGAGACGGCCAAGCTTTTTCAAAAAGGCTTTCAAGCTATGCTGTCTATTTTTTAATGTCATAAAATAATCACGTTATTAAGCCATTAGTTTGTTGATTTAAGATTAGCCTTTCTTAATAAGAATCTTTTTGAATCGTGTGTAAATATACAGAAGAGAGTTTTAGTTGCTTTTATTATTGTTGTCAACATTTGAAGGAATTTGTTCGCAACACAAATCACATCCAACACCGTCAAAAAACTGCGGTACTGGATGTGAATAAGCTTTTATGAGCTCTCAAAAAATGCTCTTTCGCTTTAGGGACTATTTTTGATGTTTGCTAGTTTGAGTCCAGAAAAGACTGATTTAGGAAAGATGGATGCCGAATCGCTTTGGCATTCTCTGGTGCAGCATAAACCGTTTTCTCAAAAGCCACCCAAATGTATGGCAAAGGGGGTGGGCTGTTATGTGACAGATACAGACGGTGTGGAATACTTTGACGGTGTTTCGGGACTGTGGTGTGTGAATGTGGGGTATGGCCGTCAGGAACTGGCGCAAGTGGCCTATGAGCAGATGGTGGACCTGGCCTACTTTCCAATCACCTCTATGAGCCATGAGCCCGGCATTCGTTTAGCCCATAAATTGTTGGAACTATTGGGCTATGAGGGGAAAGTGTTTTTCTCGACAAGTGGGTCAGAGGCTAATGAAACGGCTTTTAAGATTGCCCGTCAATATCACGCTCAAACCGCTCCCGCAGGATCTGGCCCTCGTTACAAAATAATCTCTCGTTACCGTGGCTACCATGGCCATACCATGGGGGCATTGAGTGCGACGGCTCAGGCTGAGCGCAAACTAAAGTATGAGCCGCTAGTACCAGGGTTTTTCCATGTGAGTCCTCCTTATCACTACCGATTTGGGGATGGGCAACCGGAAAATGTTTATAATGCGGCCTGTTTGCGAGAATTGGAACAGACAATCCTCTATGAAGGCGCTGAGTCTGTCGCGGCGGTGATTGTAGAGCCTATTATTTCGGGTGGAGGGGTCATCCCACCAACTGAAGGATACCTGCGGGGGGTACGGGAGATTTGCGATCGCACCGGCATTTTGTTGATCTATGACGAAGTGGTCAATGGCTTTGGCCGCACTGGCAAAATGTTTGGCCATCAACACTGGGGGGTGGAACCTGACATCATTTCCTTTGCCAAGGGGCTCACCAGTGGTTATATGCCTCTATCTGCCACGGCGGTCAAACAACATGTGTTTGAAGCTTTTTTAGATGAGCCTGGAACCGACAGTCATTTTCGCCATATCACTACTTATGGTGGCACCCCCGTTTGCACCGCCGTTAGTTTAAGAAGCATCGAGATTTTAGAACGAGAAGGTCTCTGTGAGCGAGCGGCTGAAATGGGGGACTATCTTCTAAGCAAACTGCAACGGCTGTTAGACCATCCCAACGTGGGAGATGTTAGGGGCAAGGGGTTGCTGTTGGGTATAGAACTGGTAAAAGACAAGGTCAGCAAAACACCCTTAGATAGCGATATTGTTGCCACAGTTCCCCGTTATTGCATGGATAAGCAGGTTATTATTGGCCGCAATACCAATACGATTCCTGGGTTTACCAATGTGTTGATTATGGCCCCACCATTGGTGATCAGCCAAGAAGACGCTGACCGATTGGCTGACACCGTCTGTGATGCCGTCTTTGCTATGCCGAGTTCCTGACGTTGTCAAAAACTTGAAGAGACGTTCCTAACAACCGAGGCCTTTATCAAATGTTCTATTAACCCCCCTCCCAGGAGGGGAGAAAATCTTGATCTTTGCGTTAAGTATGGCATTGAAAATCCAATATTTCTCTCTCATTTGGAGTTAATACCCATGAAAAAACTGCCTTTAAGGTTGAAACACTATCTTTATGCCCTTGCCGTTTTGCTTATCTTTCTACCGCAAGCGGCCTTCGCCCAGAATGCCAATGCCTCTGTTGGATTTTTAGGCTCCATTGAAGCGGGTGTGCAAAGTGTTGTTGACGTTCTCAATTTGATCTTTTATTTCAAGGTGGGTGGCGAGAATGGCATGCCCTTTATTGTGCTTTGGTTGGTAATTGGTGCCGTCTTCTTCACTTTCCGGCTGAAGTTTATCAATATTCGTGCCTTTAAACATGCCATTGATGTGGTGCGGGGCAAATATGATAGTGACGAAGACGAAGGAGATGTATCTCACTTTCAGGCATTGGCCGCGGCCCTGTCTGGTACCGTGGGCATTGGTAACATTGCGGGGGTGGCCATTGCCATCCGTCTTGGTGGTCCCGGAGCTGCATTTTGGATGACCATGGCAGGTTTCCTGGGCATGTCGAGTAAGTTTGCCGAATGTACCCTTGGCCAAAAATATCGCGTTATTAAACCCGACGGCACCGTGGGTGGTGGCCCCATGTATTATCTTTCCCGTGGGTTGTCAGCCATGGGGATGGCCCCTGTAGGCAAGGCACTGGCCGTTATTTTTGCTGTGATGTGCGCCATTGGCAGTCTAGGCATTGGCAATATGTTCCAAGCAAACCAGGCATTTGCCGCTGTCTCTAATGTGGTGCCATTTCTCACTAGCTTGAGCTGGTTGTTCGGCATTATCTTAGCCTTAATTGTTGGTCTGGTTATCTTAGGTGGAATTGAGCGCATTGGTGCAGTGGCCGGTGTGCTCGTACCTTTTATGGCCGTTATTTATGCCTTAGCCTGTTTCTGGGTAATGTTGGTGAAACTGCCCGAGGTTCCCAGTGCCATTGGCACCATTATTACCGGTGCCTTTAGCCCAGAAGCTGTTGCTGGTGGAGCCATTGGAGCCTTGGTCATTGGCTTTCAGCGAGCGGCATTCTCCAATGAAGCCGGGTTAGGTTCAGCGGCCATCGCCCACTCTGCTGCCAAAACAGATGAGCCGGTGAGAGAAGGTGTGGTGGCCTTACTAGAACCCTTTATTGACACCATGTTCATTTGTAATCTCACGGCCATTGTGATTGTGCTCACCGGGGTTTATGCCGATCCGACCGCTGTCGATCTCAATGGGGCTCAGCTATCGGCAGCCTCATTTGAAACAGTCATTAGCTGGTTCCCCTATGTGATCGCTGTTGCCGGATTCTTGTTTGCATTGTCAACCATGATTTCCTGGAGCTATTACGGTCAACAAGCCTGGGCCTATCTCTTTGGTGAGAGTACCACAAACATCTACAAGGGTATTTTTCTGTTCTGTGTCTTTGTCGGTTCTGTGGTTAACCTTGGACCTGTTTTAGACTTTAGCGACATTATGGCCCTGGCCATGTCGCTACCAAATCTGTTGGGCTGCTTCTTGATGTCTGGTCTGTTGGCAAGAGAATTGAATAGCTACATGGCTCGTCTCAAGTCAGGGGAAATGCTACCAGCAACTCAAGTAGCTAGAGAAACTGTTTTACGGAGGTAATTGAGATGAGTTGGTTAAAACGAAAATCTGTTCTCATTCCGATTGATTTTTCTGACCTTTCTTATCAAGCCCTAGGACCAGCCAAGGAACATGTTGAAGATATTTCAGCCCTCAAGCTGATCCACGTGCTTGCCCCATTACATCCTGCTGATCCAGCAGCTATATGGGACACCCTCAGTGATGACGACCGCAAAGAAAAAGTCCGATCCTTTACTCGTAATAAGCTCAGTGAAATGGGATATGGCGACATTCACATCGAGGTGGTCATTGGTGACACCACGTCCAAAATTGTGGACTACGCCCAAGATATTGATGCAGACTTAATTGTTATGCCATCCCACGGACGTAAAGGTGTGAGTCGTTTTCTCCTAGGGTCAGTGGCAGAGCAAGTGGTGCGATTGTCTCACTGTCCGGTGCTGATTCTCAAATAAGTTAAGGTTTCAACAGCTATCTGCTGTGCCCATAGCTGCTGTTAACTAACGCGTTTTGCGATTACGGATGGCTTGTGACCTATGGGGACCAAGCTATAAAGGGTAACCCTCATTTTCAAGGAGGAGTTACCCTTTTTCTTTTACCTATTGCAACAAGCTGCGCAACATCCACGCATTTTTTTCGTGAATTTGCAGACGCTGGGTCAATAAATCAGCGGTGGGTTCATCGTTAGCCTCGTCGGCAATGGCAAACACTTCACGCGCCGTACGGGCAACGGCCTCCTGGCCTTCTACCAACAACGCAATCATCTCTTCTGCGGTGGGCACTCCCTCAGTCTCACTAATGGAACTGAGTTTGGCATATTGGCTGTAGGTGCCAGGGGCTGGAAACCCTAGGGCGCGGATACGCTCTGCGATCGCATCCACGGCTAACGCTAGTTCGTTGTACTGGGTTTCAAACATCAGATGCAGTGTCTGAAACATGGGGCCAGTCACATTCCAGTGAAAGTTATGAGTCTTGAGATAAAGCGTGTAAGTATCCGCCAGGGTGCGAGATAAACCATCTGAAATCGCCCGACGATGTTCGTCACTAATACCAATATTGATAGGGAGAGTGGATATGGGCATGACTAGTCTCCTGATAGTTAACGGATTGGGGCTTTTGCAAACTTTAACAATCTGCTCGTATAGTGCAGCTCAGCAATTATAAGTATCAGAAACGTGCCTGACTGTATTTTATGGACTTCTTAATCATACTCATAACGACTTCGAGTTGCAACGTTTTTTATTAATCTAATGGAGGTAACCCTGTGGGGTAGGCTGCGCCATCAGACAGCCGTAAAACTCCGCCAAATTACCAACACAGTTGATTAGAGTTTGGGCTATGGTTTGAAGGTCGCTGTAGATGGATATATGGTTTTAGCGGATTGGCGAAAGCGCTCACAGGCTGTGTTGCTCGCTCTGGGTATTGTGGCTGTCATACCCAACAGTACGTTGGCTCAAACGCCTCTAAATCCTGAAATTCAGATTGGTTTAATCCAGCGGTTTGGCGAAGAAGAAAACGATAAGTTAGTCCTGACGCCGCTGGCTGGAGACGCTCTGACCGTAACCTTTGAAACCGGTGGCCAGTCTCAAACCCTGACAACACAGAAGCTGACGCTAGAGGTGGGGGAAGAGCCCTTAACCCAGCCCATTTTGCAAGAATGGGTGGTACTCAGCAGCCATCGCAGTTTTGAAAGTGCCGAAGAGAGTGCAAATCAGTGGAAAGAAAAAGGCATAGCCACTGAGGTGGCCCAGCCGAATAGCTGGCAAGTATGGGCTAAGCGGGAAGATTACAATACGCCCATGTTGCGCCGCTTGCTATTGGAAAGTCTGCATGAGGCCGGTCATACTAATACCTTTATCGATAGTCGCGTCCTTGATGAATCGCCCCAGGCTGCGTTTATTGCCAACGGCTATCGTTACAACCGTCATACCTTTAGAATCACTAGCGCTAATCGCCGGGTCCAGATTGCTGAGAATGGGAGTTCTAAGGCAGAGCTGTATGGGGGAGACTTTAAGCTACAGCCCAATGCCTATGGCACTTACACCTTAGTCAATCAGGTGCCCATAGAGCTTTATCTGCGGGGGGTGGTGCCCCATGAGATTGGCCCCAGCGCCCCCCAGACTGCGGTCGAAGCCCAGGCGGTTTTGGCAAGAACCTATGCCTTGCGAAATCTGCGCCGGTTTGCCATTGATAACTATGAACTGTGTGCCGATACGCAATGCCAGGTTTATTACGGGTTAGATGGGGTGGTGCCCAGGACAGATCGTGCGATCGCAGCCACCCAGGGGCAGGTACTTACCTATAACGGGGAACTGGTCGATGCCCTCTATTCATCGACGACCGGTGGCATCAGCGCCCGCTTTAGCGATGTCTGGAATGGTGTGGATCGTCCTTATTTACAGCCAGTCGTTGATTCCCTTGCGGTTGCCTGGGATCTGGCTGCCCGACCTCTATCAGATGAAGCCAACTTCCGCTCTTTTATTAGTTTGCAAAACCGGTTTAACGAAGACGACTGGCCCACGTTTCGCTGGAAACGCTCTGGCACCTTTGCCCAAATTACCGAAGGTGTTAAAGAATACTTGACAAACCGCAAGAACCCGATGGCGAATCTTAAAGCAGTGACTGGTCTCACCGTAACAGAGCGTTCAGACACAGGACGAGTACAAACTGTTTTAGTCAACACAGATGTCGGTGATTTTGAACTCCATAAGAATGAAGTGGTCAGTGCTCTGATTCCACCCCGCAGTCAGCTATTTTATCTAGACCCCTGGTATGAGGAAATAAAAGAAAACGATAAGAAAGAGGATAAAACAAACGGGGATACATCCACATCGCATAAAAATACTGTTGTCAGTACGCCCACTGTTGAGCAGGCGGCACCGGTACAAAAGGGCTATACCTTTGTGGGTGGTGGGTTTGGCCATGGTGTTGGCATGAGCCAGACAGGGTCTTATCGATTGGGAGAAAATGGCTGGCCCTATCAGCGCATTTTGCAGTTTTACTATCCCAACACACAGTTGCTCCCCATTAGCAATGACATCGTTTTTTGGCAAGACCCTGGGACGACATCAGATACAACTGAGTTAGAGGCTGAGTCAGTTACCGAGACAGACAATCCAGCATTTTCACTGCCCTAAAGCATGCTGATGTGAACACCATCAACAAAAAAGGCGCAGGTTTCTTAGTTAGAAACCTGCGCCTTTTAACTAACAGCTTACGTTGAGAAATAAACTGTCAGAGAGTATCAATACCCGGAAAAGCTTAGTAAAGATCTTCTTCTTGATGAGTCATGACAGTACAGTCAGATGTGGGGTAAGCCACACAAGTCAGAAGATAACCAGCTTCAATCTGATCATCATCTAAGAAGGACTGGTCAGACTGGTCGATAGTACCTGCTGTCAGCTTACCAGCGCAAGTGGAGCAAGCGCCTGCGCGACAGGAGTAGGGTAAATCGATACCCTGCTCTTCAGCAGCATCAAGAATGTACTCGTCCTCAGCTACGTCGATAGTGGTGTTTAGACCTTCACCTTCGTTAATTAGAGTAACCTTAAAGGTTGCCATGCTAGTATCCTCTACTATTGCAGTGATCGTATGCCTGTCAAATCTCAATAGTTCCCATAAAGTATTTAGTCAGGAATCTACAAGAGCAACATTATTTCTGATACTACGAGAAAACCTTAATGCTGCGCTACCTTTCTAGGATGTGGCTGAATGGTATTCGTAATCAAACTGAAGCATTTGCCATGGTTTTACTTATGGAACTCTCCATCAGTAAATTGACAACCACCAGGAAAACCGCCTTCAGACAAGGGGTGTAGAGCTTTATAGTTCTAGCAAACTCACCAGAACACTCCAAACTAGTTATCATTAATTAATCTTCTTATAAAAAAAACTTATAACATGTTTTGTCTGTATATTCTTGATAGTTAACCTCAATTTAGTCTGGGTTTCTTTTACTACAAAGGGTGTCCATATTATGACAATGTTTGTAGTCTAATTAACTTTTCAAAAACTAGTCGAATCTGGTTAAATGAAACCCTCTCTGACAACAGGACCTTGTTTCGCAAAACAAGCGCAGTAATGACTATTTATACGGCTATTATTGGCACTGGTTTTGCCGCACGAAAACGGGTTGAAGCTCTACAAAAAATCCCAAAGGTTGAGTTGGTTGGCGTCGCTAGTCGCCATGGGGAGCGCGCCCAACGGTTTGCAGAGCAACATCAACTATCTGCTGTTAGCGATAGTGTAGAACTTTTGAAAAAACAACGACTGGATCTAGTTTTTATTTGTACTGTTAATGCGGACCATGGAGCATTGGTACAACAGGCGTTAGAGCACAATAAACATGTTGTTGTGGAGTATCCGCTAGCGTTGGATGTAGAGCAGGCTAGTCAGCTGATATCGTTAGCCCGTGAACGCCAACGACTTTTGCATGTTGAACATATTGAACTGATTGGTGGTTTGCACCTGGCCATGAAGCAACATATGGCGAGCGTGGGTGCCCCCCACTATGTTAACTATCGCACCCTGACTCCGAAGCAACCCGCCCCTAGAAAGTGGAGTTATTGTCCACAACTGCTAGGGTTTCCACTGATGGCGGCCCTCTCTCGAATCCATCGGCTGACAGATCTGTTAGGGACTGTGGATCAGGTAACTTGCCAGGAGAAGTTGCAGATGGTAGATGCCGATTATTTTTGCCGTTGCTTGTATAGTGCGCAGCTGCACTTTACTAATGGTGCTTTAGCTGAGCTTACCTATGGCAAAGGTGAAGGTCTCTGGCAACGAAGTCGCTACATAGAGATTAGGGGGGACCAAGGCTGTTTGGCCTTTGAGGGTAATCAGGGGGTTTTAGTGACGGCATCGGGAGAGCGGTCTATTGCTGCTGCCCCTCGTCAGGGATTATTTGAAAAAGACACTCACTGGGTATTAGATCACTTGATCGACGGTAGACCGATGTATGTGACACCAGAAGAGAGCTTATATTCCCTACGTGTGGCAACTGCATTAGAGCAGGCGGTAAGGCGAGGAGAACGAGTTTGGCTATAAGATATAGCGGCTATAAGATATAGCGGCTTTGATATAGCGGCTTTGATATAGCGGCTTTGATATAGCAGAAATAGTCTATGGCCGATTTACTAAGACCCCTGGCTTTTCCTGTTCTGGCACGATACTGTTTACATCCATCTGAGCACAGTATTCAAGGTCGGCGGTGTTGTTAAGCCGCAGTAGCCGCTGACCATGGGTGGCTACTTTCATTAGCTCTAGCATGCGGTGTTGCCATTGTTCGTATAGGCTGACAGAGGCGACGGCAGAGTCGTTGCCGGTGCAATCGACGAAGCTTTGCCCAGTTTTCGCCATCAACCCATGGATAATAGCGCCAGCACAGACGGTGTCTTCTAAAGAGTAAGTGCCTTCCCAGCCAGAGCCCACCAGCCAAACAGATTCGGGCTTTTTAATAAGCAGTTTATCGATGACGGCCTGACGAGTGGTTAGGGCGGCGGTCATGACCAACGGTACGGATTGAATTCGTTGTAGACAGCGAGTGCCGTTGGTGGTGCTCATAAACAAACGCCGACCGGCAGTACGTTCAGGGGAATGATCGCGAGGGGAATTACCCAGGTCAAATCCATCTACTCGCTGACCACCACGCTCCCCTGCAAGAATGCGTTTCTCGGCAGGCCATTGCTGACTGGCTTCGACTAGCTTATCTAAATCGCTAAATACTTCAATTGCCTCGGCACCTGCTGCAAAGGCCGCTGCCATAGTTGTGGTCGCTCTGAGGACATCAATTGCGATCGCGCAGGTGGGAAGCCCCTCAGTTGGTGTCTCTTCAGGGGTGTGGTAAACAAATAGTTTCACAAATTTTCGCAGATATTAGGAAGAGGCGCGGACAGACCTGACTATTCTATGCGGGAACGTACTCTTAAAGTTGTGAATACTCAACTTTGAGTTTTAAGCTCCCTTAAACCAAATCTTGCCGAGCCTTCAAGAATAAAGGTTTGGAATTTAGAACGCAAATGGCTGCCTACCGTCAAAGCCCCTCAATAAATCGCCCTGGACTGAATAACCCATGGGGATCAAACTGCTGTTTGATCGCTTTCATCATCGGTAGGGCATTACCGCTATACCCCCAAGGCTCTAAGCTCATAGAAGCAGGAGCTTGCAGAATAGTCAGGTAGCCTTTGTGGCTATTGCAGTGCGATCGCAGCATGCTGAGCGCATCTGTGGTGGCCATATCAGCCCCGCCATCGACAGGCAGCGCAATTAACCCCAGACCGCTGGCATTATGCAATCGAGCCAGCCAGGTGGGAAATGGGTTTAACCGCTGTAGCAACGGAACTAACTGAGTAGGCAGCAAACCAACTTTGCATAGGATCATGTTTGGATTTGCCAACTGACCCGCCAGGGATGACCAGTAGCTAGTATCGTCCGCTACTTTGTGGGTTAGCCCAGCGGCGGTGGCAATGGCTTGAAACCGTTCTATCTGTTCATTTACACCAGCGGCAATCCCTTGAAATCGCCCAGCTAATTGGATACCGTTTTCAGTGGCGACCCAATCCATGGCACTGGCGGTAATCCCCTGGTGTCTGGTCTGTAATGCGGCCTCGGCAATTGCCTCAGCTGAGCCCGACAACACCATTGTTTGGGATTGGGCCGCTATGGGGTACAGCCGCAGGTTTAGCTGGCTAAGAATGCCTAAGGTGCCATAGGCCCCTGTCATTAATTTCATCAGGTCGTAGCCTGCGACATTTTTGACGACGCGGCCACCGGCTTTGACCACCTCACCGTCGTAGCGCACAAACTGCACTCCGATGACCGTATCGCGAACGCTGCCATAGCGCTGTCGCAACCCGCCCCCGTCTGCGGTGGCCACAATGCCCGCCACCGATGCTTGCTGAGCATATAGCGGGTCTACCGGCCAAAATTGTCCTTGGGTTTGTAATTTAGTTTGTAAATCGGCAATGCCGATGCCTGCTTCTACCCGGGTGGTAAAGTCATCGACCCAATGGTCTACCAGGCGATTAAGACGGGCCGTGCTAATCACCACATCCACAGCTAGCTGGTGCTGACACCCCCAGTGCAATTTAGTGCGTTGACCACAGGCCAACATGCGCCAGCGCTGGTCGTAACAGGTGCGCACCACTGCCGATAGCTGCTCAATGGACTCTGGCAAAACAACACTGAGTTCATTATTAGATGTCTCAAAACGAGCATCGTTGAGGCTAGACCAAGGGACTACTTGGTCGGGACTAAGTAGGGATTGAAATTTATCAATTACGGGGGTCATGGTGATGCGCTGACTGCGCTTTTAATGATACAGAGTGAGGGGTGAGGGGTGTTTGAAGTTAGGCGGCTCTTGCCAGCGCAGTATACTCACTAGTCAATGCCAATTTTGACAGGACCGCTACCGGGATCTTTAGGGGGTTCTGTGCGAACTTGGCGGTAGTCGGCATAGAGGCGATCGCGCCAGGTCCAAAACAGTTCGTAGTCAGGATTATCGGCTAAACCGGGCACGCCTTTTTCGCTGAGACCGGCGGGCAGATCGACATAGCGTTGGGCTGGAAACTTAAGGTACATGGAAATGCCAGCGACAGCGAAGTCTGCTAGGGTGGGCTGCGCCCCAACCAGATAGGGGTGTTTTGAGAGCACGCCACAGATTGATGTCAGTGCGTTTTGCAAACTTAGGGTGGCGGTCTTGATATCGTCTGGGCCAAAGCCCACACCAGTTCCAAGCAAATTTAATAGGTCCCCAGGGACGGCACTGACCAGGCCTTTCACAATATCGGGTGTGGACGAGGGTAGCAGTGAGGTACGAAAGCTAGGGTGTTGGTTAAAGGCTCCGATCATGGCCTTGCGGGCATTGGGGCCAATGGACTCGTCGGCCCAGTCTTCAAGCATCAGACATAGGCCCCGCATAGCTTCATCGGCGGGTAAGACGGGGCGCTCAGGATAGGTGTTGTCGAGGTAGGTTGCGATCGCACTAGAATCTGCCACCACCGTTGCTCCATCTTTGATGACGGGCACTTGCCGTTGGCCCGACATCCGAAATAGTTCAACCTGCCCTACACCTGGGGTAACTTCCACGGTTTTATAGGGCAGCTGCTTATAGTCCAAAATTAGTCGAACCTTTTCGCAGTAATGAGACGCTTCAAACTGGTGTAGCTCTATCATTTTTGGGGAGAAGGGGGATTAAGTATGATCAAAGGGATGAGACTGCCCACTTACATACCCTGATAACTTAAAATTCAGCGTTTAAAGCTCAAAACTCCCTTAAGAACTCAAACCTCTTTTAAGAGCAGCCGTCTGGTTCTGTTACTTGTATGGTCAGGTTGTTATAGCCGAGCGGGGTGATTAACTGACGCATGGTGACTTCAGCCCGTTCGCTGGCCATGGTCAAAATGCCTTCTTCACAGGCACCTTCGCGAATTCGGTTAAGGGCTTCTTGCTGGGCCAAAGATTGCAATTCTGGGGCACGATCTGGACCCAGGCTTAAAAAGCCACGGTCGTAGTCGTAGACCTTAGAACGGGTTAAATCGAGCTTGCTATCTAAAATTTTAGGAGCCGGTAGGGTGACTACTAGGCTTGGAGCTATGCCCTCAGCAGCATCAATCACCTGGATGTTGTCTTCATTAATAGATGCTAGGTCGATCCCTGCTCGGACTTCACCATGGGCGATGTATAGCAAATTGGTTTGGCCGATTACATAATTACCCACAGTTCGATTACTTTCCGTGGGCACCACAGCTTCCATGGAAAATATGGCCGTGGTTAGTTCACTGGCCCCCTGCACCTGGTTAACCACCAGGGTACGAGCATCGACTTTATCTTCTGGGGGTTGGGGGTTAAACATTAGTTTTACCCCTTCCATAAACTGATCCCCAGTGCGCCAAAGACCGTAGCCTGCCACTGAGGCGACGATTAAACCACCCCCAAATAGGGCCATGGATAACATTGACCAAATTCGAAGATTGCTGGGCCGGGGTCGCTGATTCTTCTGTTTGTCCGTTTTGCGAGATCGACTGCGGTTTGCAACACGAGAGGGACGAGTAAACATGAAGCCGCCTAGAACGTTAGGGATGATTCTAGCGTCAGTTGTGAAGAATGAACGGTTAATTCGGCCAGTTGTATTAAATGTCCTATGTTGGGTACACATATCCCCCTCCACTGCCTACTGCCCTTCATTTCGAGCAAACGCGATAAGGTGGTTAGAACACTGCTTAACTTGCTTGTTTATGACTGCTTCTTCGCCCCAGACCAATCAACAGCGCCTGCAGCTTTTTCGCAACAATTTGCTGAAGCTCCATAAAATGCTTTTAGATTCAGAGCGTGTTCGTTATGAGCAGCTGAATGGCCCCATTGCGAATAAGGGAGAATTTTTTCGGTTGGTGATTGGGGATGATGCGTTTAGCTGGCTGCGACCCATTTCTCAGTTTATTGTGCAGATAGATGAATTTATCAGCTCGAAAGAGCCGCCTGAGAATCCTGAAGAGACGGCGGCAATTTTGTTGGAGAAGGGGCGTTTAATGATGAAGCCGAATGAGAATTCAACGACGCCGCTGGCGGCTAAGTATTTTGAGGCAATTCAGAGTGATCCTCAAGTGGCGCTGATGAATGCGGAGATTACCAAGGTTTTTCGGAAGTAGCGGCGAAGCCACAGAGGGAGCTTGCCAGGTAGAACCTGGAAGCCAGGAGTAGACATTTGAAAAAACTACGTTGGTGCAGACTTATTTGCATAAGCCTTGTTTGCTTCAGCGTAAATTCTTAATGCGAGTGCCATTTGGCGCTCAGAGTCATCTCCTTGAGCCTCAAACCATTCCAATACGTCTTGGTCGATGGTAACTAAAACTAATTTTTGAGCAGGTTGTTGTTTGGGGCTACGGCGGGTCGATGTCTGGGCCACCTTATCAGGCTTTTTGGCTGGGCGATTTGACGGCGCAATGTCTTCGTCAAACAGTTGTTCCCAGGTTGTTTCAGATTTGTTCGAAGTAAATTTGTTACTCATGGTTCATCGCGATCATGCTCATATTTGATGCTCGTTTTTGATGCGTCCCCTGCAAGCTCCATGGGTATGGAGCAAATCATCAACTGAACCTTATTAAGCCCGAAAATAGTGGCGGAGTCCCAGGGGCAAATCCACCGATAACGGTTGGTAATATTGAAACGATTCGGTCATTTATGGCCTTGGCGTATGCGATCGGTCATTCGTTGCGATATTTATGGCCTTGGTGTATGCGATCGGCGATGTTTGATAATTTGGGCTTCTGGGGTAAAAATCGCCTGGGTGGGTACTTGCCAGGGATAAATTCGCGACTATGCTGGGAAATGGTGGTGAGTGATGGCAATAGCCTATGGCAGAACAGGGCAAATACCACGGACAGCGGCTAACGGCTAAGGATGTGTTGCAGTTCTATGCATCCAATGAGCGAGATTTTCGGGGGACGAACCTGCGGGGGCAAAATTTTCGTGGAGCAGATTTGTCCGAGGCGAACTTCAGTGGAGCGGATATTCGCAGTGCGCGTTTTGTAAATGTAACGCTTCGAGCCGTGAATTTTTCTGCCTCTTATAGTGGACTGCAAAAGCGATGGTTCTTGGTGCATATGACTTTAGTGGTCATAGTTGCTACCTTAGTAGGTTTTTTACAAGGGTTTGCAGGAGAGTTAATAGCACTGCGCTTATCAGAAAACTCTACAGGAGAAGTGATAGTTGGTTTT
>JAHQVZ010000268.1 GCA_019634055.1 Leptolyngbyaceae cyanobacterium MAG.088 | reverse complement strand
GGCATGACCACCAAATTTACCGAATGCACCCTAGCCCAGCAATATCGCATTGTCAAAGATGGTCAGGTCCTGGGCGGCCCCATGTACTACCTCAGTCAGGGTTTAGCCGAACGGGGCCTTAAACCCATGGGGCAACTGCTAGCCGCCACCTTTGCCATCATCTGCATGGTGGGAGCCCTGGGCGGGGGCAACATGTTTCAGGCCAATCAGTCGGGCATGGCCGTAGCCGCCCTGGCAGACCAACTCCATTGGGCCTGGCTGAGCGACCCACGGATATATGGCCTGGCCCTGTCTCTAATCGTGGCTGCCGTCATCATTGGCGGGCTACAACGCATTGCCCAGGTGGCCTCCATGATTGTGCCTACCATGGTGAGCCTGTACCTGGTGGCGGCCCTATGGATCGTGGCTCACCATCTGGGAGATATTCCCATTGCTGTGGGGCAAATCTGGCACTCGGCCTGGCACCCAGTCGCCATTGAAGGGGGCATTGTCGGCGTCATGGTGCAGGGGCTACAGCGTGGCGTATTTTCTAACGGCGCTGGCACCGGAGCCGCAGCCATTGCCCATGCCACCACCAAAAATTCTGAACCCGTGCGCGAAGGCATCGTGGCCCTGCTCGAACCCTTAATTGACACAGTGCTGATCTGTAACCTGACAGCGTTAGTCTGTTTGCTCACCGGGGTCTACCGACCAGGCAGCGTGGTTAACGGCATAGAACTCACCACCACCGCCTTTGCCGCCGAAATCCCCATGATGACCTGGGGCTTGGCCATCATTGTTTGTCTCTTTAGCTTTTCTACCATTATTTCTTGCTTTTACTATGGTGAGGCTTGCTGGCGATATTTGCTGCGCGATCGCGGCCTGCTCGTTTACAAGCTGCTATACATTTTGGGCTGTTTTAGCGGCACTATCATCAGCCTAGATACCGTCATTCGCTTTAGCGACATCATGGTCTTTGCCCTCGGCATCCCCAACATGCTAGGCCTGCTGCTGCTCTCTAACCAGGTGGCCCACAGCCTAGACAAATACTGGCAAACAAAACAAGCCGCCGTAGCCAAAGCCAACCAAGCAACCACCTAACACAGGTAACCGTAACTAACCCACAATTCAAAGCAACACTTTCTGCAAATGGGTGTACCCTTATAGGCACCTTTGTGTCCGTACTAACTTTGTAGAGCTTTTGTCAAGCAATGGGTAGCGATGTTCTGCTGTTAACAATCTATTTTTTGGTAATCATTTACGTGCTTTACCAAATGGCGTTATCAATCGAAAACTCGCTTGAGAACAAACTCAAGGTCGACCTTAACCAGCCTTTATTGCTCGATCAGATCAACCAGCAGCTTCAACAACTGCCAGATCCCCGACAGATTACTGCAGATGTGGAAGAGTTGGAAATGATGGGCAAAAAGCTACCTCCCCAACTAGCCATCAAAGTTACCTCTCACATTAACCCAACGCAAAAACGTAAGGTCATCGTAAAAGTAGGCCCCATGGGAAAAATGACCATGGCCAGATCACTGATGGCCATGAATGTCACCATCATCAATACCACCAGTGACGCCCAGGTATTTATCGATTGGGATAAAAGTTCTGTCACCGCAGGCACCTCTCGTCAAACACAGCGCGTCGTCCGTTCAGGCATTCCCATCAGCGGAGATTTGTCGCGGTCCCAGGTGTTGAGTGTGATTAACCCAGGCGAAACCTTTTCTACCCAAGTCACCGGGGAAAATCGCCTCAGTCTCGATGCAGAAAGTCGCACCTTAACCCCCGGCAGACCTCTCATTAACATGCAAGAAGTCGCCACCTTTATCTCCCTATTTATGGAAGACATGGAGGAAGGCGAAGAGATTCCTCCCGTCATGGCCTATAGTTTGGGACTCATGGTCGGCATACGCCAGATTACCCATGACCAAACTAACCATACAGCCTATTTACTATTGCCATTTGCCTTTCAAGCCATCTTACTGCCCGATGAAATTGCCTTTCCACCCCTCCGCTGGTTACTCAATCGCCCCCGACCCGCCAGCCCCCGCGATGCTCTCAGCACGTTAATTTTGGGTCGACCAAAACTATAGGCGACATCTTAAAAACAGCTATAGCATAGGTCCTGAGGCCTGAGGTCCCTTGTACGCCACACTGGCTTGTAAATCAATTTTCACCTAGATACCACTGACGTTCTATGTACTTAACGTCGGTAGAACTACGGCATCCGTAGCAGCCCCGAATACATAAGTATTTGCTTAACAGGCTCGCAAAAATCCTATATATTCATCAAAATAATTTGAATTAAGCTCAAAAGTACTGCCGTCATAGGGTTCCCAAAAGATACCAATTTATACTGAGTTTTCTTGATGGGAACTGGCCTATGATTTTATCAAGATAGCCACAGGTTGCTGAAATGCCCCACGGCACTTTAAGACTAATCATTTAGGTTGATGGGCACACCAGGTACAAGTGACTGGTTGTTACGAGAGTAATTCTACTTTACTCTTTGTAAGCCTATTAAGAATACTAACTATAGTTTCAGGTAGCGTCGATTGGTGCCGCTACTGAAGTGTTGAGCTGATGCCAATCCCTCAATTTACCGAAGGGTTAAAACGCGCTTAGAGTAAGGCATTGCCTTTGCGGTAGACCGTTATAAGCGTGTATATGGCCAAATAATACATCAGGCAAAGAGTGCATTTGGACCCAGGTCCACGGTCAAGCCTGACCGTTACTACCCCATTGTTCCTGCTGCCTCATTTTGGATAGTCCTCATGACTACTACACTTCTCCATCCATGCACCATACAAGCAGTACAGCCATCTATTACTATTGTTGTCACGCCACGAGAAAGTTTTAGCTACACACAACAGTCTTTAGAAAAGATTTATCAACATACTCGTATGCCGTTTAACTTGGTGTATGTTGATGCTGGCTCACCCAGACATATCCGAAAGTATTTACGTAGTGCTGCGACCAAGAAAGGGTTTACGCTCTTGCGTACAGACCATTTTCTCTCTCCCAACCAAGCTCGAAATTTAGGGCTTAGTCAGGTCAAGACAGATTATGTCGTTTTTATCGAGAATGATATTCATGTCTCGACTGGATGGTTAGAGCATCTTTGGCACTGTGCAAAAGATACCAATGCCAGTGTTGTCTGTCCTCTCCTCTGTATCGGTTCCCCCCTGCATGAGAATATTCATTTAGCAGGGGGTGAGGCCAGAATTTTCATGGACATTAAGGGCGCTTTTATCCGGCGACGTCTGTATGAAAAGCGATTTCTGGTCAATCGTTTAGCATCTAATATCAAACACCAGCTCTATAGACGTTCTTGTGAGTTTACAGAATTACACTGCACACTTGTTAAGCGAGATATTTTCGAAAAAATTGGCCCCTTAGATGAAAATTTGCTCAGCTCTCAAGAGGGTATGGACTTTTCTCTGAGTGTTAATCAAGCCAAGGAACAGATGTTTTGCGAACCCGCCGCAGTGGTTACCCATGTGCCACAGACATCCTACCGTTGGTTAGATTTAGCCTACTTTATGCTGCGCTGGAGTGATACTTGGGAAGTAGAAAGTCTCATGCATTTTCAACATAAGTGGGACCTAGATATGGACCAGTATTTTCTAAATCGTTACAAACAACTAGGCCATCGTCGCCATCAAGCATTTTTATATCCGTTGCTACGCCTGCTAACCAGAGGGCGTAATATGCCTTGGTTAAAGACCATTGCCACTCAGGTAGAACAGTGGCTAAATCAAATAATTGCCGATCGCTACGCTCAATTGCCTGACAACACGGTGCAAAAAATAGGCCCCACAACATTGCCTGAACATAATACTGTCAGCGGAAAGACATTTGAACGGTCAATAGTTCAAAAACACAGTCATCGCCCCCATCTGATTCCCCACTAATCTTTTTCACTATTTTTGAATTCAGATGGCCATCAAAAGTACCCAACTTGTTAGGTCAATCGAAGAACCTGCCACGATACTGCCTCAACTGAATTCTCCCAAGTAATATAGCCTTGCACACACATAGTTAATGGCAACAGCAATCCCTAAGCCCCTTAACAATGGATATGTGCAACGAAATCTGACGAATGTAGTTAGCTAGATTGCTATAGCTACGCTTCTGTAACTGTATCTTTCAGCATTTTTTACACTCGCCGGTTGGCAACAGTCTGCTTGTGGTCCCAGCCCAATGTTCAATCTGTAAGTTTCTTCTACTGAAAACGATTGTTCTAAAGGTGGGCACCGTTTATCTGCACCTATAAATTAACATTTTCTTGAGAACCGATCATGAAAGCCAAAACTCTTGCTCGACGCGCTACTGCCAAAACAATTTCAACCCCTTCAATTACGTTGATCGTAGCTCCGCGAGAGCGCTTTGGCTACGTTCAACCATCATTAGAAAGTATTTATAAGCATACTAAACTGCCGTTCGATCTTGTTTATATCGATGTCAATTCTCCCGGATATCTACGCAGTTATTTGGTAAAGGCTGCTGCCCAAAACAACTTTACCCTACTACGTACCAGTCGATTTCTATCGCCAAATCAGGTGCGTAACCTGGGGTTAAGTCAGGTGACTACAGACTATGTGTTGTTTGTCGACAACGATATTCATGTCTCTCCTGGTTGGTTAGAAAAACTTTGGAACTGTGCCCAGGAGACAGATGCAGCTGTTGTTACCCCCCTGGTTTGCGTTGGTAAACCCCTGCACGATCGCATTTTAATGGCCGGAGGGGAGGTCAGGATCTTTCTAGAAACAAATGGCCAGCAGGCCCATAGCCGTCTATATAAAAAATGTCATTTGGTCAATCGATCGGCACCCCTGATGCAACATCAGCTACATCGGCGTGCATGTGACTATGCTGAGCTAAGTTGTGCATTGGTTAAACGGGATATCTTTCAGAAGATTGGCCCACTGGATGAAAAACTTTTAAATTCTCAAGAACACCTTGATTTTTGTCTCAGCGTTGCTCAGGCAGGCGGAGACATTTACTGTGAGCCTGCGTCGGTAGTAACCTATGTGCCCGAAGCTCCTCGTCAGTGGTCGGAACTGATTTATTTTATGCTGCGCTGGAGCGATGTCTGGGAAGCTGAAAGTTTGATTCATTTTCAAAAGAAATGGTCTCTAGATATGGATCAAGAGTTTATGTTGCGGTTTCGACATCTAGGGCATCAGCGTCATCAGATTTTACTCTTACCGCTGCTGCGTCGACTGACGTTAGGGCGTCGGGTACGTTGGATGGAAAAACTAGCAATTCAGTTAGAGCGTTGGTTTAATCAATATCTAACAGATCGATATAAACGGCAGTCTCGACAATGTAAAACTCGACAGTTAGCCACTCGCAAATCAGGTAAAAGATTATTTATTCGTCCGCAGCATTGACCATATAGC
>JAHQVZ010000267.1 GCA_019634055.1 Leptolyngbyaceae cyanobacterium MAG.088 | reverse complement strand
TAAGGTGCTTAACTATGGTTTTCTCTAATTACCAAAATTCCAACCAACACCTGCTTGCACGGCTGTTGCTGTGCCGCCGCCATCTTCAAAGGCATCAAAGGCAAATATGGCATTACCAAACACCACCAGGTTGCTGGCAGGTATGGCAAAATCTATACCAGGCTGTAATACAAATGCTGTTTGATCACCGACGGGTGAGGCATCCCCCCCAAAGGGCAGAGACAAGCCCGCTCCAAGATATATATCTGTTTGCCAACTTACAGGAAAGTCATAGGAGACCGTAGGGACCACCGCAGGATCTCCATTTAGCAAAAATGCCTGAGCCCTGATTGAAAGGGGTATTGCCAACAATTTATAACGACCCGAAACAACCGCCCCGAAGCCATCGCCGTCGCCATTGTCATCTTCGCTTAGGCCAAGCGTTCCACCAACACCAACGTAACTACCATAGGCTGCTTGAGCTTCAGCTGGTTTAGCATCTAACGCCGTTACTAGGGCTGCCGTTGTGATGAAAGCTAAGCCTAAACGTCCCAGCCTAGCTTTGATCAGACTGATGATCATTGTTACTCACTCCTTAAAATAATGTCCCTAACAACTTCCGAAGACTGCGTCTTGAAGACTGCGCCCGATTAGCCCAAAGCAAAGCCTGCCCTGCTTTTGACAAGGCTATGACTACAGAGAAAATATGAAGGCGACACAACGTTAACGCGTTGTTGGAAAAATGTCAAAGGTTTTTTGCAAACTATTGGATTCATTCATTAGCATGTGCTGCAGCCATTGCCACCAAAAAAGATTAGCGATCGCCTATCGGGTGATCGCGATCGCTAATCGGGTGGTCTATTGTTTTACAAAGCAATAATTAGCCCGTATTCCGCATTCCGGCAGCGATACCATTAATGGTTAACATGGCACCGCGGAGTAGTTCTCCACGACTGTAGCGCGACTGAATCACTCCTGTCGCTAGAGCTGCCATGTCACGATGCTGGCGTAGGCGCTTGAGGAGTGAGACCTGCAAAAAACCAAGGGGCACAATAGTGCCGTTGCGTAGTTGAACTGAGCGTTGCAAACTGGGGTCTCCATCCAATAGGGCCTGGTTATCGGTAACTTGCAAGACCATTTGGCTGGTGAGATGAAATTCTTGGGCAATTTGGTCAAATACTGCCTGAAAACTTTCTTGCTGTTCCCCCGCCCCTAGTTCATTGACATAGTGCTGAGCAATTTGTAAGTCTACCTTGGCTAGGGTCATTTCCACTTTAGAAATGGCCATTTTGAAGAAAGGCCACTTAGTGTAGAACGAGCGTAACAGCTTGAGATTTTCTTCTGGCGCTTCATCTATAAACTCCTTCAGAGCGGTGCCGACACCATACCAGGAAGGCAATAAAAAGCGAGCCTGGGTCCAGCTAAACACCCATGGAATTGCTCGTAGGCTTGGTAGATCCTTCTTGCCACCACGACGAGAGGGCCGAGAACTAATCTGGAGCTGGCTAATCTCTTGAATAGGAGTGACATTATGGAAAAATTCTACCAGTTCGGGATCTTCGTAAATTAGGGCCCGATAATGCTGTCTAGAACGAATGGCCAGCTTTTCCATAATGTCTTGCCATGGGGCAATCTCATCAAAACTATTGCTTAGTAAACTGGCCTGTACAACGGCTGTAGTAACGGTTTCTAGGTTGTATAGCGCTAAGTCCTTGAGATTGTACTTAGAGGCTAAAACTTCTCCCTGCTCAGTAATTTTGATTCGACCATTAATACTGCGACCGGGTTGAGCCAAAATTGCTTCGTAGGCAGGACCCCCGCCACGACCTACAGAGCCACCACGACCATGGAAGATGCGAAGGGAAACGCCGTACTTTTCAGTAACCTTTTGTAAGGATTGTTGCGCTTTGTGAATCTCCCAATTGCTACTCAAAAAGCCAGAGTCTTTATTGCTATCGGAGTAGCCCAGCATGACTTCTTGTAGTGCTACTTCTGTAGAGCTAGTATCGGCATCGTAGCCTCCTTGCAACATTGATAGGTATAAGGGCAGCTCAAATAGCTCTTCCATAACCGCCGTAGAACGGCGCAGGTCTGCCACAGTTTCAAATAAGGGCACAATGTCCAAGTTGCCGATGCCTGTTGCTGGGTCATATAGCCCGGCTTCTTTCCCTAAGAGCAGTACCTCCAAAATGTCGCTGGCATGATCGCTCATGCTAATGACATAACTGCGGCAAATTCCCTGACCAAATTCCTGATGCAACTTGCGCACCATACGGAAGGTGTCTATGGTTTCTTTTGCCTTTTCTGAGATAGGCAACTCCGTTGGGATCAGCGGTCGTCGAGTACTGAGTTCAGTTGTCAACCACTCAACTTTTTCAATCTCAGAAAGATCGTTATAGAGCTTGGGTAGCTGTAAGTACTCAGTGATTTCATGAATGGTGTCCGAGTGCCTGGTGCTCTCCTGACGAATGTCGAGTTGAGCCAAGCAAAAACCGTAGATTTCTACCTGACTGAGCAAAATATCCAGTTCTCGACATACGAGACCAGTCTCTTGCAAGCTTGTGTGGATTAAGGTCAGTTCGTTTAGAAAGGCCTTGCCAGACTCATACAACGTGCCTATGGGAGACGTTTGGTCTTCTTCTTGTAAATAATCACCTTTATAAAAATCACCTTTATAAAGCTTTTGGCTCCGCTCGTGGGTATTGACAAGGCGTTTTTCAATGTAGGCCAGTTTGAGTCGGTAGGGTTCTTGGCGATAACGAATGGCAAAGGCCTCGTAAATATCGGGCATTTGTAGCCGATCTTGCTCTAAGGATTCTAAAAGATCGGGTAAGACTTCACTCCAATGTAGGGATGGGCTCAGTAACCCTGAGAGTTTTTGGACTGATGCAATGTACTTCTCCAGAACTAAGTTTCGCTGGTATGAAGCTGTTTTCCAGGTGACTTGGGGAGTGACCGAGGGGTTGCCATCGCGATCGCTACCGACCCAAGAACCAAAGCGACAGAACCGATGGCGAGGCGGTGTGAGTCCAGGGAATGTTCTGCTCAGGGCACGATTAAATCGTTGATATAGTTCAGGAATGGCCTCAAACAGCACTACATCAAAATAGTGCAGGGTAAAGTCTACCTCATCTAAAACTGAGGGTTTAAACTGATGTAATTCGTCTGTGCGCCACCAAAGTCGAATCTCTTCGGTCAATTCCTCCTCTAGCTGCAGGATGTCCCAAGATGAGGTTTGTTCACGCATCCGCGCCTGTTCTTCGGCGAGATCTAATCGGCGAAATATAGTTGAGATACGACGTTGCTTGTCACGGATAGTGTGGCGAACGATTTCGGTAGGGTGGGCGGTAAATACCAACCGCACATCCAGCTGGTTAATCAGATTTTGGATATGTCTGGGTGGAACATTTAACTGACTGAGGAGGGGAAATAGCCAGTGAAAGGTGCCTGTACCTCTTTGTTTTTGGGCTACGTTGCCAACATCGGTGCTGACTAAGTTTTTTAGAAAGCTATCGCCGCCATTATCAGAAGACTTTTGAGAGTCATAGCCTGTGCCATGACTCTCAATGCCATCAGCAACAGCTTGATAATGCTTACGCTGATCTTGCTGTTCGTAATGTTGTTCAACAATATTAATCAGCTGAAAATAAAGGGCAAAGGCCCTGGCCATGCGAATGGCGTCCTCCAGGCTCAGTTGCTCAATTAGCTCTAAGGCATTTGCATTGTCTAGGGCTGGATCTGCTTGGCCATCTGGAGCGCAAATGCGGCGAATATTTTTGAGCAAACTGACTAAGTCTGCACCACATTCAGTTTCTAAAACTGATTCCCAGATACTTTCAACCGTGCTTAGACGGTGCCTTAGAAATGCTTCAGATGCCTTCTCCGGAATGGAAAGAGTCTCGAATTTCGTTAGGCCCATATCATCTTGGTAGGAAACAGTTGGACTCATTCAACGTCTGTAATAACGGCTGAAAGACAAAGATACCCCATGCTCAGTATCTCCGAGAAAATTGTAGAGGCTTTCGGACGCACACAGGCATGTTCAGATCGGATGTTTGGCAAAAATATTTATAAAATTCTGTGGGGATCAGGATCTAAAACTGGCAGCTGAATCCCTCGAAATATCTCTTCACTAGCCATGCCAAACTGCACGAGCCAATAGGTTAAGGTGCGTCCCAAGATTAGCAGTGTCAGGCAAGGAATTGTGGCTAAAGCTAGACCAAGTTGTGGATTGTTAACCAACGTAAACGGTAAATTATTTACCGGCTTCTGAGTAGATTTTTCACGAAAAGGTTGCATAAGTAAGGGGCTCGTAGTAAACGTATAGCAACTTTAGGAAATGGATGACCAATGCTGACGCATTTATGCTGTAGCAACGCCTCTAAGTTTGAATACAAGGGAGGGGTCTATTTCCAACCTAGCAGGTGCTGCTGATTCTAGATGCAGTTCCTACTGTAATGTTGCGAACTGTATCTGTTGCCGACCTAGTTTATGTGTCCATAGTTCGGAATGGCCGTCTATATTATGTTTCTATGAATAGCTTTGGCAGAGGGCTAAGGTTGGCTTTGTGGGAGTTACTGAAGACGAAAGTTTATCGGTTAGCTTTTGTGATATCTGTGCTATCTCTAAGGGGCTGCTACTTGACTAAGCCTACTTGGGAAACTACATTTTTGCGGTCGAAGCATTTTGGTTGTTGCGCGGTTATGGGATCTGAGGTGCTATGTTCAGTCACGTAAAATCTGATCAACCATCGATATTGGACCCTACTGCATTATTGCCCTGGCTTGAGGATGTGGTCAATAACGTTGACTGTATTTTGAACCTTAAGCTGAGGGGCAACATTCTACATATTTATGCTCAATCTACGGCTGGTTTAGATCGTGAGTATGTTTTGTTGCGGCTGGTTAGGTCGCTGCTAGACCCAGACCGCAAAGCGGAGATTATTAAAGAGTTTCCTCAAATTTATCAGCTCTATTTCTACAGTGGCCGTGCACAAGAGCAAAAGCCTGATTGGTCTACGCCTATCTATTTAAATCGTTTAGAGCGTCACTTAGAGCAGTTGGTGGAAACCAGTGCTGACCTTGAGGAAGTAAAACGTTCAACGGCTCATTTAACCTCAGGTATTGGTTATTTAGACGATGCCACATCGGCAATTGTGCTTTCCAATGCTAGTCTGGCTCGGAAGGGAGACCCAGATGCGATCGCACGTTACCTGAGTCAAACCCTGAGTGCTCTGGATGTGGGCGTAGATGTCGTCGTTAACGCTATTCCAGGCAAAGCTAAACGCGCCCATGGGGTGATTACAGCCGCGACGACTGTTGACCCCGCTCAGGAGCTAATCAATCGACTTTGGATTTTGTGTCGGGCGGCCTATAGCCCTGACCCGGCGATGATTGCTGAGCCCACAGCCCAACGATTACGGGACCTGAAGCTGAGCCAGTTTCAAGATGCGGTGATTTCAGTGCAGGTGCTGGGGGAAGATAATCCTGACTGGCGACTGCGGGTGGATCTGACACCAGATGAAGAAATTCTCAAAGAATGGAGTCGTTGGGGAGATACAGAATCGATTGCTCGATTACTTAATCAGGCGTTAGCCCCTCTGGATGTCAGCATTTTATCCGAAGTTAAGGATTCCACCCTGCATTTGGTATGCCAACCTTTAGCTACTGGTCAAACTGTAGCTTCATCGGAGTCTGCATTGGGCGAGGACGCTATTGCCGGAGTTACTGAGTCCGCGATTATTGATGCGGTTGCCCCTATCCTTGAACAGCTTGCACCCCAGGGGCTGAATCGGTGCATGGTCTATGGCCCTAGTCTGGATGGTGTTAATCCGGTATGGCTCAAGTGTCTAGAACTACCAGCCAGTGAGCATACGGATCTGGCTACTCCCACGGCTGAACTAGCCCGTCAGGGAGATTTACCCGCTATCGCCTATTGTTTGACCAAGCAGCTTAATCCCGATTTAGATGAGCAACTGTCAACCGGTGGTATTCGGGTGCAGTTGTTGATGCGAGATCAACGGCTACACATTATGACCGATGGGCCAGTGTGCCCACCTCGGCGTCAGGTAGTGCCACAGCTAAAGCAGTACCTGCGGCAGTATCCGATTAAGGGACTGGTCGGTGTTCGTATTTATGGTCGTCGAGCGGGGCAAAAGCGACCTGACTGGAACTATGGCTACGACCGTCAGCCTAAAAAACGGCTAGTACCCGAAGCTGCTCCTGAATTTGCGGCTTCTGATGCGTATTTAGGAGATCTAATCCAATCAGATAATGCTGTAAGTACGGATGCCTGGAATCAAAATTGGCCGCATCAAATTATTGAGCAGGTGCGGATGCTGTTGATTAAAACCCAGCTGTTTACATCGTCAACCACCAGCCCTGAAGAGCCATTGGTGGGAGCTCGTTTGCCTGGCAGACGAGGCATTGCGGTGGCTTGGGCGGCGTTGGGAGTGCTGTTGGCATTTCAGGCCGATTGGATTGCAGGACAGTTATTTAGGGCCCAGTCACTGGCTATCCGAGCCCAACAAGAAGCCACACCGTCGCAACCGTCTGCTCAAGAGTCGCAGCCGTCTACCTTTGAGGAAGAATTAGCCAAGCTGAACTGGGGCCAAAAGCAAGGCGATGAGTCTATTACATTAGATGATGAGCTACCAGGGTTTGCTAGTTCGGCTATCAATGACAATGATTTGATTGGTAGCCCCCTGCAGACAACGGTTTCTATGACTGAGGTGTTGGCAGATTCACCATTTCCATCTTTCAAAAGCCAGCAATTAAATGAAAAACTGGCCCTCTATGACTGGTATGTATCTGAAAAAGGTGCGCCTGATGTCTTGGTATTTGGCAGTTCAAGAGCTCTACGCGGTGTTGACCCAGCAGCTTTAAATCAGGCGTTGGGGGCATTGGGCCATGAGGATGTCAGTATTTTTAATTTTGGGGTGAATGGAGCCACAGCTCAGATTGCTGATTTAGTGGTGCGGCAGCTGATATCTAACTATCCGTTGCCAAAGCTGATTATTTGGGCCGATGGGGCGCGAGCGTTTAACAGTTCTCGGGTGGATGTGACGTTTAATGCGATCGCAACCTCAGAAGGCTATCAGCAGTTGATTACGGGGGAGCTTTTTCCTGAAAGTGCCAACACGGGTGGACCAATCATGAATCCTGCCCAGCAAATCAATCGCTTTTATGCCCGTACCGATCAGCAGCTAAGTGATGCCCTCGGAGAAGTCTCCTCCGCTTATGGAGAACGTGCCCGTTTGCAAGCGTTTAATCAGGCTGGCCTGCCCGGAGCGAAAAACCCATCACAAGCCGTTAATCCTACAGAAACCGATTTAATTGATGCTGACGGATTTTTGCCACTGGCAATTCAATTTAATCCGGCCACATATTACCTAGCCCATCCACGGGTGGCAGGGGCTTACGATGGCGACTATAAAGCCTTTCAAATGGACGGACCTCAGGTGGATGCGCTGAAGCGCATGTTGGCCTATACCCAAGCCGAAGATGTGGCTGTTGCCTTTGTGAATACCCCCCTGACCAACGAGTATCTTGACCCTGCACGCATGGAAGTAGAAAGTCGCTTTCAGCGCTACATGCTACAGTTAGCCGCCCAAGAAACTAGTTTGCTATATCGCGATTTGGGGCAGCTATGGCCCAAACGCTATGACTATTTCTCTGACCCTAGCCACCTAAACCGATTTGGAGCCTATCAACTATCCAACCGTTTGGCTCAAGACCCCATGATTCCTTGGACAAATCTCAAGTCTGCTAACGATGTTGACTAGTGCCGTTCCGACCAATACAACTTTGCTGCGATGACGTTGCCCTCTATTTTCTACGGTTTATTTCTGCTTGGCACAGGTTTAGTCTACTGGCTGTTGCCTGGTCGTGGTCTTAAACTATGGCTGCTATTGTTGGTGAGCCTGTTATTCTACGGTTCTTTACAGCTGCAGTACATCCCGCTTTTGCTAGCGCTGGTATTGGCGAACTATTTAATTGGGCGTCGTCTCAGTGCACCGCTTGATTGGCGAATTCCCAATGAAGAATGGCATTTTGCACAACAAGACTGGGATAAAAAACGATTTGTACTCTTGTGGTTTGGCATTAGCCTGAATGTACTGCTTTTGCTGGGGTTTAAATACTTTTTTCCATTGGCAGCAACCAATAACTCCAGTTTTCAATTGCTAATGCCCTTGGGGTTAAGTTTCTTTTGTTTTGAGTCCATTGCCTATTTGGTAGACATTTATCGCGGAGCCCCGGCAGCTAATCACTTTATTGAATTTGCCGCCTATAAATTATTTTTCCCTAAGCTGATTGCTGGTCCCATTACTCGATTTCAAAGCTATATCAGCCAAATGAAACGCCCCAGTTTCCCTAATCTCGAGCAAGGGGTGGAAGCCGGTTGGCTAATTGCTTCTGGGGCGACTAAAAAACTACTTTTAGCTGATCGTATTGGCCTGCTAGTTAACCTTAGCTTTGACAATTTAGAACGGGCTGGCAGTGGTGATCTGTGGTTAGCAATTTTTGCCTATGGTCTGCAGCTTTACCTCGACTTTAGTGGCTATGTTGACATTGCTAGAGGGAGTGCTCTATTACTTGGCATCCAGCTCCCCCAAAACTTTGATTTTCCTTACTTCACTACCAGCATTGCTGAATTTTGGCGACGTTGGCACATCACTTTGGGTGACTGGCTTCGCAACTACCTTTACTTCCCCCTGGGCGGGTCTCGTAAAGGCTTAGGGCGAACCTGTCTAAATTTGATGATTGTAATGGTGATTGCCGGTATCTGGCACGGCGATCAGTGGGGATTTTTAATTTGGGGTGGACTCCACGGTTTAGCCCTGGTGATTCATCGATTAACGCATACGGTGAGCGATACCCGTTCTGGTCTAAAAGCATTTTGGTCCAGCTGGCCTGGTGCCATTAGTGCCTGGGCATTTACCCAGCTATTTGTATTTTTAAGCTGGATTCCTTTTCGGCTTCCTAACGTTCAAGATTTGGGATTGGTGGCCAACCGCTTTTTTAACCAGGCGGCTGATGTGCAATTTGCCCAAAAGGTTTATTTAGAATCCTTGGGCATTAGTCGGGTGAGTGCCATTGTTATGTTGTTGGGCCTAACCGGCATTATGGCGCTGCTTCATGGCTTCAAACACCGATTCAGGTTGCAAATTGGCTGGCCCTTAAAACTGATGTTTATCCCAGTTGGTTTATATTTAGCCTGGTTATTAGCTCCGATTGAAACTGTTCCCTACATATACTTTGAGTTTTAGGACTAAAAATTAGCTCTCAGTGGTCTGTCAACCCTAAAATTTCAGGCTGAGACTAGGGGAAGTGGGGAGAAGGGGAGATTTCATATGACTCACTTCCTCAAAGCCATCAGGACTTAAGACAGGTTTCTTTCCCCCTTTCTCTTACCACTTTTTCCTTGATGCATAAACCACGTTCTTAGTCTTGATTCTGCACTAGCCAAGATCAAGCATTCTAAATAGCCTCTCTATTTATGAGAGCTGTTTTAACAGTTCTCATTATTTTGATGATTAGTGAATTTGATTTGGGCTGATGTCATTTAACAGAATCCCTTACGGCGTCGTTGATTTACCTAATAACGTGGGTGATCCGCCAAAATGGAAGCAATTGTTAAGCAATGTTGCAGTAAATGAAATGTAACGTTATATTTATATAGAAGCAAACAGAGATTATTATTTACCTTTTCTCTGCGAGCCATACATACCGTACCTTTACAACGCAATTATTCATCATGACAACTACTCTACAGCAGCGCTCAAGCGCTAACCTGTGGGATCAGTTTTGTGAGTGGGTTACTAGTACCGAGAACCGCCTATACGTAGGCTGGTTTGGCGTTCTAATGATCCC
>JAHQVZ010000266.1 GCA_019634055.1 Leptolyngbyaceae cyanobacterium MAG.088 | reverse complement strand
CCCTGCTTTGTAAGACCTTAGAAAGGTTCGGTGAGTTTGGGCATCCAGAAGAATATTTTCATCGCCATACACTCAAACAGTTGAAATTAGACAACCATCCCGAAGAGTTTTTGGCCTATTGCCACTCTATTTATCAGCAAGACCCGAGCGAACCATTTGGGATCAAAATGCATTGGTGGCAGCTGCTTGATTTCCTCAGGCTGGCACGACAGTCTTCACAGTTTAAGGACCAGAGCGATGGGGAAATTTTGAATACGCTCTTTCCTAATCTTACGTTTATCTATCTTTGGCGGCGGGATATGGCGTCTCAGGCTGTTTCTGCTGCGATCGCATCCCAAACCGGCCAATGGGAAAAATCCCATCCCTCGGGCCAGAAACCAAGCAAGACAACCCCCATCAAGTTCCAACCCTGGAAGATTTACGAGTGGGAAACGAGTCTAAACGACCAAAATTTATGCTGGCAAAAGTTCTTCCAGGAAAATCATCTAAATTATTACGAAATCACCTACGAAGATTTGGTCGAGTCATTCCCCCAAGAAATCGCTAAGGTCATTAGCCATATCGGTAACCATATCGATGTTGAACCAGAGCAGCTAATAACCCAGCTTGAAATGCCAACGCAACGACAATCGAATGCCACTAATCGCCGGTTTATTAGCTATTACGCGCTCATACCAAAACCCTTGCTAAGGGTGCTTTATCAGCTTTATCGTCAGCTAAAACCAATACCGTCTGGAGGGGGATCATGACATTAAACAAACAGCTAACTCAGCGGGTTATGAACCTCTCACCCAGACAGCGAGCGGCCTTAGCAACACAGCTGTCTTTAGAATCTTCTGGCCTTCAGCGACTAGTGGCCTATGTAGTGCCTAAGTCGCATCAAGCATCTCCAAAGCCCTCTGCATTAAAGGATTTACTTAAATCTAAACTGCCCACCTATATGGTGCCAGCGGCGATTGTTCCCCTGGAGGCATTCCCCCGTACTGCCAATGGCAAGATTGATGTTAATGCCCTGCCAGAGCCGCAATTAACCTCATCTAAAGGGAGTTTAGTCGCTCCCCGTAATGCTGTTGAAGAAACTCTGGCCCAAATTTGGCAAGATGTACTGAAACTCAAGGTCGTTGGCATCCACAACAACTTTTTTGAACTGGGAGGAGACTCAATCCTCAGTATTCAAATAGTATCTAGGGCCAGGGAAGCTGGGTTACGGTTAGCGCCTAACCAGCTATTTGAACAGCCGACCATAGCAGAACTGGCCGCAGTCGTAAATCTTACCCCAGCCGTGGTGGCAACCCAGGGTATAGTCACTGGGGAAGTGCCCCTAACACCAATTCAGCAATGGTTCTTTGACCAGAAAATGGCGGCTCCCCATCACTGGCATCAGGCCATGGTAGTGGAGCTACCCAATGACGTGAGTCATGAAAGGGTGGAGGGGGCGATCTCAGCCCTCTGGACCCACCACGATGCCCTCAGGCTGAGTTTCAGCGACATACAAATCAATATCGATGCAATTAATCCGCCCAAACCCGTCCAGGTAGATCTCTCAAGGCTGGATGAGTCTGAGCAACGTCAGGCCGTTGCCGACCATGGTAGTCAGCTGCATGCAGCGGTGAACTTAGCTGCAGGTGGACTGATGCGGACAGCCTTTTTCACCCGTGGGGCCCATCGCCCCTGGCTACTACTTAGCTTGCATCACCTGGTGGTGGATGCGGTTTCGTGGCAAATTCTTCTCAGGGATTTAGCCACATTGCTAAATGGCCCTGCACAGCTGCCTGAGAAAACAACATCTTTTAAATCCTGGGCTGAGACCCTAAGGGAACAAGCCATCCCACGACAATCTGAAGCCGATTTTTGGATTACTCAGGTGGAGCAGTCAACCATCCAACTGCCGCGAGATTATGCCGAGACAGTAATACCCACCGAGGCAACGACACAAACCGTGACGGTTGCTCTGAGCCAAGACGATACCCAAGCACTAATTCAGACAGTTCCTGCTATTTACAACACTCAGATCAATGATGCTCTACTGACTGCGTTAGCGCATACATTGTTGCAGTGGGTGGAGGCGACCTCTGGGTCTGTTCGCGTTGAAGTAGAAGCCCATGGCCGAGAACAGATTATTCCTGAAATAGACCTATCGCGAACGGTGGGATGGTTGACAACGACCTACCCAGTGAGTTTGCCAGTGAGACATGTAGACAACTATACGGAGTCACTGAAATTAATCAAAGAACAGCTGCGCCAGGTTCCTGATCGGGGCATTGGCTATGGCCTGTTGCGCTATCTGGGGGATGATGCGATACAGCAGAGGTTGGCTCAGGCATCGCCGTCTGAAGTGTTGTTTAATTATCTGGGGCAGCGAGATTTAATAACGACAGATAGCGACTTACGAATAATTCACAAGATGGATGTAGGCATGCTCAGGGATCCACGCAACCAGCGTGGCTATCTAGTAGAGATAAACGCCTGGGTGACTGATGGACAATTGCAAATCAACTGGCGATATGACACCAATATTCATTGGCCAGATACGATAAAGGCCCTTGCTAATCAATACCTTGCGACTCTGAAATCGCTGATTGCCCAATGTACTGACCCAGATAGCGGTGGATTTACCCCATCCGATTTTCCGGATGCTGATTTTAACCAGACCGAACTGGACGATTTTATTGGCCAACTGACTGGGGAGGCATAACCATGGATAAGAAAAATATTGAAACAATCTATTCCTTAACTCCCCTACAGCAGGCATTTCTCTGGCATAGCCTGCAAACGTCTGTTGAGGATGGCCTAATTCACATGCGCTGTACGTTACGGGGCGATGTGAATGTTGACCGGTTACAGCAATCCTGGGAGTTTGTTGTTGCCCATCATCCAGTATTGAGAACCTCAGTCCATTGGGAAGGCGTCAAGCAGCCATTGCAGGTAGTCGCACGGAAGGCGGCTATTCCTTGGATACAGCTTGACTGGCGTGGCCATGACGATCAGTCGTCGGCCCTGGCAGATTTCTTGGTGGAGGATCGCGATCGCAGCTTTACCCTCACCCAGGCACCCATCTCTCGTCTTGCCTTAATTCGCCTGACGGCAACAGACTATGAGCTGGTGTGGAGCTGCCATCACTTGATGTTAGATGGTTGGTCTGGGGCGCTAGTGTTTAATCAGGTGTTTGACATTTACGAAGTTCTACAGCAAGGACGATCGCCAGTGCTGGAAGCTGTGCCGAGTTATCAAAGCTATGTGCGCTGGCTAAAGCAGCAAGATGAGTCAGCAGCAGAGACGTTTTGGCAAGAGGTATTAAAGGGCTATGTAGAACCGACAGGGCTACCGGCTGTTCCAAATGATTTAGAACTTCAGGGGCAGAGGGCAGAGCTCAGGGAACAACAAACTATTGATGGAAAAAAAGCTGTTACGTTATCCCATGGGATAACGGCTGAGGTGCAGCGGGTTTTGCGCTCCCAACGTCTCACCCTCAACACCCTAATACAGGGGATTTGGGCTTTACTTCTCCATAGCTACAGTGGTCATTCTGATGTTGTCTTTGGGGCAACAGTCTCCGGGCGTCAGGGAGATCTCGAAGGGGTGGGCTCCATTGTGGGGATGTTGATTAACGTTCTACCTGTTCGCGTTAAGATTACGGCTGACCAAAAAGTTATTGACTGGTTGCAGGTTCTGCAGTCTCAGCAGGCCATGGCGAGTCGTTATGCCTATGCATCTTTAGACCAAATTCAGGGGTGGAGTGAGACGACGGGGCGTTTATTTGACAGTCTATTGGTCATTGAAAACTATCCAATTCAGGCGGCTGACACCCGGAGCCTGCAAGTCGATACTATGCAATCAGGGCTGGTAAGTACCTATGGGTTAACGGCAATTGTAAAGCCAGGAGCAAAGCTGACAGTCATGCTGCAGGCAGATGAAGCCTACAACCAGGTGTTGCCAGTGTTGCTAAAGCAGTTTGAACACGTTTTAACAGCTATTGTTGAGAACCCAGAACAGACCGTTGGTGAGGTTTTACCACCCCAGGCGCTGGTGGCAGACAAACCAACTGAGTCGTTGGCTGAGCCTGCTGTCAACCTCAGTCGCGATCGGCTAGAGGGCAGTTTCTTTGCCCCCAGCAACCCTCTAGAGTTAAAGTTGACCCAAATTTGGAAAACTGTTTTACGTGTAACTTCCCTCAGTGTAAACGATAGCTTTTTTGACATGGGGGGCAACTCGCTGTTGGCGGTACAACTCTTTAACGAGATGCAACAACAGTTAAATTGTGCGCTACCGTTAGCCACATTGTTTCAGGCCCCTAATGTGCGACAATTTGCGACACTGCTCAGTCAAGACCAGGCGGTTTCCCAATGGTCGAGTCTGGTGCCAATTCAGACCAGCGGGTCTCGCATACCGTTTTTCTTCCATGGTGGCTCAGCTGATGCCCTAACCTGGGCCAGATTCTCTCACCTTTTAGGAACTGAACGACCGTTTTATGCCCTGCAACGACCTGACTTAGATGGTCGTGAGGTGACCCATACAACCGTTGAAGCGTTAGCCCTAGATTGCGTCAAGGAGATGCGCATGGTGCAGCCAAAAGGTCCCTATTTGGTTGGTGGGCACTGTTTAGGAGGGGCTGTGGCCTTTGAGATTGCCCAACAGCTACAGGCCGATGGTGAGGATGTTGCCAGTATTGTGTTAATTGATTCTTATCGACCGGGGGAACTGCCTGAAACCTTGCTGACAAAGCTACAAGGTCGTTTGCAGTTAGGAGTATTTTGGCTACGCAAGAACTATTACTATCATGGGGGATGGGAGAAACTGACAGCGTTGCCTGGAAAAGTCTGGCAAAAATTAATGCCATCTGGAGGGTTTCAAAAGTCTCAAGCCCAAAAAACTTCTGAGAATAGCCTGACTAACACTGAGAAAAATGAGGGAATTACTAGCAGTGACAATCTCCCTAACGAATCCACCAATCCTAACGAATCTAAAGTCCCCTATGAATATCGCTATGCTCGGGCTCAAAAGGCAAATGAGCTGGCGGCAGACCGATATGTGCCGCAACCCTATGTCGGTCAAGTGACATTGTTTCGGGCAGAAATTCAGATTTTAGATTGGTATTTTGGCCGTGAGCTGGGATGGCAGCTCGTTGCTAAGGATGACGTCAAGGTCATGAAAATTCCTGGGTTCTTTGGCAATTTGTTTAACCAACAGTCAACGCCGCTGTTGGTGGAACAGGTAAGAGATTATTTGTCGACATTGGAGTGACACTGACATGGGCAGACTGCAGTCTTATAGCGTTTCTCAAATGGATTGAATACATCCCACTCACGATTCACGATTCACCACTCACTTACACCACCAAGATTTATTCATCTCAACCAGGAACCGTTATATATCAGAGACTTGGAGACATCTGGTGCCGCTTTAGCAAGGTACGACATACACACAAGTCATCGTAAAGTCGCTTGTGATTCTGAAAGCCCCCTAAATCCCCTTCTCAAAATTACACACTTATTATGACCACTCAACCGCCGCGAATTTTGCAAATCGTACCGCGAATTTTCCCTGACGTAGATGGCGTCGGTGACTATGCTTTGCAGCTGGCCCATCAACTATGGGAGCACCACCAAATTCAATCCGAATTTTTAGTGTTCAGACCCAACCCCAAACTGCGATCGCATGTAAATCAGTTTCCAGTGCATCGACTCGATAATCATACGGTAGAAGGATTACTGGATCGATTGCCGAAAAATATATCAACTATTTTTCTTCAATACAGTAATTATCCCTATCTATTGGGAAAACTAGATATGCCAATGTGGTTAGCGGATGCGCTAAAAGTGCTGAAGCTGCAAGGGGTGCAAATTGTGGTGATGTTCCATGAATTACCGACGCTGCGCTATAAACGGATTCGCTGTCCGAATTGGGTGCAACGACAGATGTCCCGGCGGTTAGCCCAGGTGGCTGATGTGGTGGTGACCAATAATGCAGCATTTCAGCGAACGTTGTCAGGCTGGACAGAGTCCATCGTTCACTGTGTGCCCAATTATTCGACGATTGGGGAGCGGGAGCGGGTCAAACCATTGGCTGAACGTCAGCGTTCGTTAATCGTGTTTGGTAGTAGCGATCGCACCCGCGTTTACCGTAACAACACGGAGACCCTTAACAACATTTGTCACACCTTAAATATCGACACTCTTTATGATGTGGGCCGCCCAGTAGACTGGGATCACCAGGGCCTGGACGTAAATGTGGTCAAAACCGGCTTCCTGTCAGCGTCTGAAGTTAGTCAACTACTGGCTGAATCTATGGCTGGAATATTTGACTACCGAAGATTTCCAAATAATTTAGCAAAGTCTACGGTATATGCCGCTTACTGCTCCCATGGACTGTTACCAATTTGCAACGGCAATGGCCTAAAACCACAAGACGGAATTGTGGCAAACCATCATTATGTAGTGACATCATGGTTACGAAAAATTCCGCAACCTTCCTCGCTGCAGACGATTGCAGATAACGCCTATGCCCATTACCGTACTCGTACCCTAGATCAAAGTGCAGGTACGTTTGCCAGGCTGATCCATCCGGCTGCGACTAATCAAACGATGAATACTGACGGGTATACCGGTGCGTTAGATCATAGCCGTCCCCATTCTCCCGCTTCTTTTTCTTAGGGGAACAAGGGGAACTGTACTCAGAGTCATACCACTAAGCCACTTGCTAACCTTACTTTTATTGAGTTATGCATACACAAGAGGTCGGTAACAATATTGACATGGGTCAGCTAGCCCCTTGTCCAAAGCTATTTGTGGTGGGCTGTCCACGCTCAGGAACATCGTGGGTAACATCATTGATTGCGAGACATCCAAATGTCGTTGCGGTACCGAGAGAAACCCATGTTTATCGACTAGTATATGAACCATTTTTAGAATTACCGAAATGGAATTGGCAGAAGCGGTTACGATCTTGGAAAGGAATTTTACGGCGCTATGGCCTAAAGCCATTGTTATTTGGGTTTAAGCCCAAGGATATTTGGCGAGGAATTTTACGAGAACACCAAATTTTGAATAAGCCGGATAGCCATGGCTTACATGGGTTGGTGGGCTACGGAGATTTAAGCTTATTAATTAAGGCGATCTGTGTCGAGGTACCAGAAACTAACCGTGGGTTAGTGCAGGCAGAAGAGCTAATCGCTGCCATGTTTAATCGTTTTTTTGAGCAGAGTGGCAAACAGGGGCAAACGGTTTTAGAAAAGACACCGATGCACATTCGCTATGTGGAGCAAATTTTGTGGCGTTTCCCAGAAGCTCGCATCATCGAGGTGGTACGTGATGGCCGAGATGTTTGTGTGTCTTACAATGCGCTGGCGCAGCAGCAACGCTGGGCACGCATAGGTACAGCCGGTGCTATTCGGCAGTGGAAACATTGCGTTGAATGGGGTGAGCTGATTCGAGAGCGACCGGGTTTAAGAAATCGATTACATACGGTACGATACGAGGCGCTCAAGGCAGATCCGCAGAGAAGCCTGAGGCAGGTTTTTCAATTTGCAAACCTGATATCAGATGAGCAACAAATCGAAGAGATTGTTAAGGCAGCAGATATTAACCAAATAGCCAAGAAGGGTGAAGGACAATATGTCAGGTCTGGCTCAGTGGGTGATTGGAAAGAACAGCTGTCTGAGGCTGAAATAGCTATGTGTAATGAGGTTGCGGGAGAGCAATTGGCTCGTCTTGGTTATTAGTCACATAAAGAATGCAATATAACCATTGTTATTCCACAGGTTCCACCGCACTCACTAATCCTAACAAGGGTCCCATCTGCTCTTGACCATTGAGGGCCAACTCACTATGGCAGAGAAAGAGTTTCTCTGTCGTTCGACCTAATAAGTCTCGCAAAATTCGCTCCAGCCTGGCCTCGTGCATGGTCTCTGTATCCAATGCCGTCACCGGTCGCTGGGGCCAATCACTCAAAAAAATCTCCGCCCCAAACAATTCATCACGCCCCGTTAGCCAACGAGGTGACCCAGCATCTAACCAAAACTGCCAGCGATGATTTAGCCGTTGGGCTCGATATTGAAACACCGTGGCCAGTGTCACTCCTTGTCGTTCTCCATCCAGAGGCCTAGCAGGATAAGGATTAGCTGACACTGTACCCTGCTGCAACAGACCTATAAATCTGCCCACATCACTCAGGGAATTGTTCCCTGGCAGCCCCCCATAGAGAGCCAGACGTTGTTCTACATCCCAAAAATATTGGGCGGTTTCCATGAGTTCTCGCAGGGCCGATAACTGATCGCTTGGCAAATAATTACCGCGCCACAAAAAATCTTGCACGGCACGATCTAGCATAATTACCGGGCTGATGGGATAACGCTGCTGTTGTTGTTGCTTTTGTTCGTTGAGCCAGCCTAAAATACGATTGTAAGCGGCTGTGGCCTGATGCCCCAGGCGATCCCACCGGGGAAAGTTTTCCACTGGCAGCAATCGAGGATGTTCAATGTCTGGCACAAAACAATGGTCGGCAATTAGCTCTGCCCGTACCGGATCAATGCGGGTCAGATCAAACCAGGGCAAACTGGCCTCGGTTTCTGGGTTTTGGCTTAGCACCACCAGCATTTCGGCAACAGCATCACGGTTCACCAATCGGCCTAACCCCGGATAAATCAACGCTAACAGTGCCAGTAGAGCCCGCACAAAGGGGGAAGTGATCAAGGGGCGCTGATCTTTTAGTGAAGCGACAACAATGCCGCGATTACTTAAAATCTCAATAAAACTATAACGGGCAATAGCGTCTAAACCAGGACCAATCACGGCAATGTCTGCCGGGGTGATGACCTCACGATGAACAGCTTCGGCAATAAAGTCAGCGGTCTGCCGCAGCATTTTGCCTCGGGTAGTTGTCGTAATTAATTGCACTGGCTCAGGCAGTTCTGGTACAGCCAAGGGGTCTTGCACCCATTGCACCACATCATCAGCCATGGCATAGCCCAGACTATCGGTATCGGGGTGGGTGAGCTGTACGGGCTCGCATCCTTCTGCTAAAACCTGAGTGGAGGTGGGGTCCGCGCCTACCCCCAAGCGCACCTGTCCACCAGGGTTGTAAGTAAAGGCTTGGGGGCGATCGGCAGTTTTGAAGACTTGAAAGAGGGGAGGTGCGATCGCACTATATTCATCCACATCATCCGCCGCTGTTCCAGCAAATCGATCCAGCAATTGAGACTGATATTGCGACAATGGCAATAAATGTCTCCAATACAGTTCGGTCATTAGCCCATAGGTAAGCAATCCCCGATCTAAACACCAACCACGCCACTCTAGCAGTGCCGATCCCATAGTCTCCCAGGTATCTGCTGGCACCAGATTTGGCATCATCCCCTGACATAGCCGTTGGGTAATCTCTTCAGCAGGAATCCCGGCAGAGGCCGCTAACTGTAATAAATCTAAGGCTCGTCGTACCATTTGGGACTCTGACCAACCATCCACCTGCAATTCTCCCGCCAGGAGCGGTTCCCATAACTGTAGAGCCAGCAGTTGCTCGTTCTCCGGTCGTAATTTAAGGGGAAACTGGGCCTTGAGAGATAGCGATTGCACCAAAAGTGGCCAAAAGAGAATTATCTCACTTTGAATAAAGCCTGCCGGTGTCGTCGTCGTGTATGGCACCTGATCTTTAACGGTAGCAGCTAACCGTTGGGCCAACACCATACGGTTATCGCCATTGGCGGCAAAAACTAGCCAAGGTTGTTCAGCCCTTGCCGACTGATGCAATAACCAATCAAGTAACCGATCAGTTTTACCACTGCGGGTAGGCCCTGTAATCCACATTGACGCCATAGCCATTTCATGCATTTGGCAGTAACACCTGATAGTAACCTAGGAACAAGAATGCAACCAGATTTTATAGCAAATTGCTGAATATACTCGCTGCATAAATGGCTGTTAGCATTTCCGGCTTTTAATGATTGCGGTGTGGACCATACGCACCAAACCATATTTGACTGATGTATAGACGACATTCCGTAAATTTACAGACAAAAATGGAACCAAAAAAAAATTGCAGCAGTCTAAAAATTCACACACCTGTGTAGATCTACCCTGGAGAAAGTGATATGCAAACTACCGCCTTAAGACGTTCTGTCCATCAGGCAGTCTCTCTACTCCCTGAACCCCTACGCACCACAGTTCGAGAAGCAAAAGAATCCTCACAATTGCTACGTTGGCGACTCTCAGGTAATCCCTGGGGATACCCTCTTCCTTCAGGAGGACTCGTAAATGAAGAAGAGCTTCGACAAAATTTCCGTAATGCGTTGAGTTCTCTTCAAAAATCAGTAGGCTCTGAAAGCATTGGTGATTATCTTGAGTTTGGCGTTTATCGTGGTAACTCTTTACTGCTCATGTACGATGAGATGCTACGTGCTGGGCTCAACCATATTCGCCTTTTTGGCTTTGACTCATTTGAGGGCTTCCCCAAAGACGAAGAAAACTATTGGGAAGAAGGGCTATGTTCTGCTGACTATGACAAAGTTGTTAGATCCCTCAACCAGCGTGGCGTTGATTGGAAACGTGTATCGCTAACTCGTGGCTTTTTCTCTGATACGCTCAACGATGAATTAATAGCCAAACACAATCTTCGGAAAGTCAGTCTGATCATGATTGACTGCGACCTATATTCGGCAGCCAAGCAAGCACTGGACTTTTGTGGTCCATTCATTCATGACGAAGCGATCATATTCTTCGATGACTGGAATCCATTGGCCAAAGAGAATAAGGGCGAAAAGCGAGCCTTGGATGAATTTCTTCAAGAAAATCCCCACTTCAAAGCCGAGGCCATTGGTTCATATAGCTGGGAGCCAGGCGACTTACTTGGTAAAATCTTTCGAGTAAATCGCACTTAAGCATACGCTGAGAGCACTCATATCACGTACCTCTAACCAAGGTAATGAAATAACAAATCCTACAACGACTGGCGAAATACATTCGTCAGTCGTAAAGAATCTCTATTCGTTCACCCATATCTCAACATCAAAGGTCCCAAATATTTTCTACCGTGTAAGGGCCTCCTGGCACCTGCCAAAATGCGCCGTCTACATAACGACGATTCAAATTGAGGTTTGCAATCGTTTGCATATCCTCTGGCGTCAAAATAACGTCTGCCGATGCTAAATTTTGGCAAATACGTTTGGGATTGAAGGATTTAGGAATTACTACAGTTCCCCGTTGCATAGCCCAACTAAGCAGAACCTGGGCAGACGTTATGCCATGGCGCTTGGCAATGGCTGCAATCGTGGGTTCTTCCAACAAAATTGGCTCATTTGCTGTCTTGAGGCTAGCAGGACGATCTGCTGAACCTAGGGGAGAATAGCCCGTCAGATGAATGTTGTTTTCGTTGCAAAACTCTAACATCGATGGCTGCTGTAGATAGGGATGCAGTTCAATCTGATTTAATTCGGGCTTAAGCTGAGCGTTATCTAATAGATTTTGTAATTTAGCAATACTAAAATTAGAAACCCCAATATGGCGACATACCCCCTTTTCCACAAGGGATTCCATTGCCTTCCAGGTAGTCAAAATGGGTAAGTCATTGAGGGAAATCAACTGGTCTGCAGTTAGGGAATCTGAGCTTTCCTTTTTCATGGCGATAGGCCAATGAATCAGATATAAATCAAGATAATCCAACTGTAGATTTGAGAGCGTCTGCTCTAGGGCCGGCTGCACATCCTCCGGTGCATGGGAATCATTCCACAGCTTGGATGTAATCCACATTTGCTCTCGGCTTACGATCCCTTCTTTAAAGGAATCAGCCAGGGCAAGACCAACCTTAGCTTCGTTGCCATAGATATGGGCACAGTCAATATGACGATAGCCAGCTGCGATCGCATACTTAACCGCACCATACACATCCCCAGGTGCAATTAGTCCTTTTCCTAAGCCTAATGAACGAGAACCAGCTGCGATCGCTCGTTTGAAGGTATGACAAATATTCCTAGGGGCAGACACCCATGTCCCAAACCCCAACATGGGCATCTGATCACCATTACTAAATTTAACTGTCTTCACCATCTATCTATCGCTAAGCATGTATTCGAAACACTATTCCCGAACTCACCAAAACCCTTAAAAATATCAATACCCTAGTAGTCAGCATTCATAATGAACTCAGTTTTATAATCCATCAGCACCATTTTCAAAGATGCCTTGAACGCCAACAGAGAGAAAACTGAAACGACGACTAAAATACTGGCCCCACCCTCGCTAATTTAACTGGGACATCAATCAACATATGATGTATCTGAAACAATCGAAAGCAAACGCACAGGAGAGATACGACAACGCTTCATCCAATTGCCTGAAACGTTTAAACCCTGCATCACCCCTAGGTAATAAACGTTACTTGACCTAAGAATGTTCCTTTAAATATTCAGGCTCTCTCAATCAAATCTCTCCTAATCAAAAATCCTGATTTTTAAATATACCAAAGAGATTTTAATAAAACCCATGCTTGTTATCCTTCTCATTTTTTGCCCTATGCATAGATCGTGAACTTGTTAACATCAGACCCATTCAACCAACATAATGACGTAAGACTTAATAGAGGTTGAAATTATATGCACAATTACAGTTTGGACAACTCACCTATAACTATCGCAGCGCAGCGCTTAATATGACGAGACAGAAAAGATATCGATGCCGCTTAGACATAATAGAATCTAACCTTTTAACGATTACATCAGCCATCACAAACGAATATTCGGGAGGCTTCCCAACAAGAAGCCTCCCGAACAAGCAAATCAAAATTCACGATAAATGCCGAAGTTTAACTGCAATGTAAAGCAGATGAACCGATAAATCGACACACAACCCCTACATAAGGTGTATCAAACCGCTTCAAGGAATTACTACAAAAGCTATCAAAGCAATAACTCCAAGCATTCCTCAACGGAGAAGCACCTTAACTATGCACAAAATCAAGGCAAGGCAATGCTTACATCAAACATAACCAATTGCCAGCTAAGAAATAACCGTAGTCAGAGCAATCAGACCAACCACTAAGGCAGTCCCCAAAGTACCCAGAACAATGTAATTACGCTTTTCACTTGCAGTT
>JAHQVZ010000265.1 GCA_019634055.1 Leptolyngbyaceae cyanobacterium MAG.088 | reverse complement strand
TTCTTCATACCTACAACAGCTAGGATGTCACCGGCTTGTGCAGAAGTAAGTTCAGTACGCTCATCAGCGTGCATCTCAACCATACGGCCGATACGCTCAGTTTTACCTGTAGCACTGTTTAGGACAGTGTCACCCTTATTAAGTACACCAGAGTAAATACGGATAAACGTTAGGGCACCAAAACGGTCGTCCATAATTTTGAACGCCAACGCACGTAAGGGCTTCTCAGGATCAACGTGGGCTAGTTGGCCGGTCTCGTTTCCTTCCAGGTCCACTTCGGGCTGAGGCTTCACTTCGGTGGGGGCGGGTAGGTAGTCTACAACCGCATCCAGCACTAGCTGTACCCCTTTGTTCTTAAAAGAGGAACCACAGTAAGTGGGGAAGAAGGCCAGCTCACGAGTGCCCTTACGAATGCAAGACTTGATTTCCTCGACGGTGAGTTCTTCACCTTCGAGGTACTTTTCCATCAGGTTATCGTCTTGCTCAACAGCCATTTCGATTAGCTTTTCACGCCATTCTGCGACGTCGTCTGCCATATCAGCGGGGACATCCTTGAGCTCATAGTTCATGGGCTCGCCGGAATCATCCCAAATCCAGGCCTTTTCGGTGAGCAAGTCCACCACACCGACAAAATCGTTCTCAATACCGATGGGCAGCACCATGACCAAAGGTTCTGCGGCTAAGACGTCCTTAACTTGCTTTACCACGCGGTAAAAGTCTGCGCCGGTACGGTCTAGCTTATTTACATAGATAATGCGGGCTACTTCAGAATCGTTTGCGTAGCGCCAGTTGGTTTCGGACTGGGGTTCTACACCACCAGAACCACAAAATACGCCCACACCGCCGTCAAGCACCTTCAGTGAGCGGTATACCTCAATGGTGAAGTCTACGTGTCCGGGGGTGTCAATAATATTGAGCTGGTGGTCATTCCAGAAACAGGATGTTGCCGCAGACTGAATAGTAATGCCGCGCTCTTTTTCCTGGTCCATAAAGTCGGTGGTAGCGGCACCGTCATGGACCTCACCGATTTTGTGCACCTTACCAGTCAACTTCAAGATGCGTTCGGTGGTGGTGGTCTTACCTGCGTCTACGTGGGCAAAAATGCCAATATTTCTATAACGACTGAGATCTTTCATGGGTATTTCTAGGATTTAACTACGTCTCCAAACAGTTTTTGACCACCTTTTAGGACCGTTTCAGGACCATTCAGAGCTAAAGCAGACTTGCCAAGTGGAAGCAACCCGATGGTTGCACCAAGCAATAGTTATATTACTTCAAAATTATTCACATTCCCTGAATTCTTGGGACAGGGCAATGAAGTTGGGGAATATGAAAATTGGATAGCTGCTAATGATAGCCCATTTTATCAACTTAATTAGCTGAATGGTGTCTGTATACGTCGGGATAACCGATCATGTCACCCCACACTAGTTAGCTTCGGTATCAGGCCTTGTACTGACACCAAATAGAGAGAAAAAAAGGCCGCTAATAGCGGCCCCTAAGAGATTCGAGGAAAGAAAAACTGGTCCCGCAATTCGCTGGAGAGCAAATGCCCAAAACCTGCTGCAATATTGGTTCCTTGATAGGTTTATATTACCCATGGTTAATCTATAACTCTCTAAAAACCGGGTTCAATTTCCGGCCACAGACGATGCCGCCGGACAACACTGCTACGACCGGGCAGATGATCTGCTTAGATGCCACCAGTTGGCACTGTAGCAAGGCTGTAGTCTCTTACATCATATGGTTTGGGTACAACAATGTAGCCGGTGGCCAGACTCCCTAGAACTTGATTACGGATATGGCCCCAATACCACCAATGGGCGGCTCCATAGGCACAGACAATGCTATCGAGTTGATCTTCTACAGCTTTGAGGGCCGTCCCTTTTGTGGGAATATTTGGCAGGTTTTGGATGCGCAAACTAGGGGTATGGCGCGGGAGATGTTGCAGCATTAATGTACGTAACCGTTGAAGTTCTTGCTGACGCTGAGCAACTCGCCCCTTTTTATATTTAAGGATGCGCGATAGGCCAAACAGATGCACCATCGCCGGATGGGGGAAAAACTCTATTTGATAGCGGCCTGGCTGTTGTGGTTCCAGGGTAGGGGCATGGGTAAATCGTTGATGGGTCAATGCTTGACTAAAGGCGATCAGCTGCGACGCAAAGGCTGATGCTTGGTTGGCTGGGTAGCAACCGGCATGGTACTTGCCAAAGTATTTGTGGGCTAGACGATCAGGGGCACGCATGCCGGTCGCGTTGGGGATAATCGTGGGGGCATCAACCGCAACCATAGCGGGGTTAGCCGATGCTTGTTGATTGACCCATGCTAATACGTCTATATGGGTATCTAAGCGATCAAGGGTGACGAGGGATAGGTTGGTTTTCTCTAAGCTCAGACAGCAAACACCGCTGGGGCCTGTTTGCCAACCGAGATCAATCCCTAGAAAAAGCATTGTTCATACGCTAACAATTTTGTTCTTTTTGATTTTTGGTGCGATCGCACAGTCATTAAGCGTCTTGCAAAAATAATAGTGGGCGTCCCTTTTTGAAAAATAAGAACATTTAAGAACATTTAGATGTAGAGTCCGCAAAGTTACGTAGATAAGGCCATATCCAACCTCAATTTGGAACCATAATGAGCTGTGGGGATCGCAGTTTATGCAGGTCTTATGCAGATCTTATGCAGGTCTATAGTCACACAAACTGTGTTCAAAAGCTTTGGTGGTGCGTTTACTTTGCTAGCTAGTTATTCAATTAATGCGTCTCCAAATGAACTTTGAGTTATCCACCGTCAATTCCATTACCCAACAACCAAAGGACGCTGCTGAACTAATCAATCTAACGTCTAAAAACAAAAAACTACAGGCAGAAAATAATCATCTGCAAGCAATGGTCGAAGGTGTCACAGCACATTCAGCGATCTTAGAGGACGCCCTCGAAACTCAAAATCAAGAAATGGCCGACTATATCCAGCAGGTTAAAAAGATTACTGCTGCTGCCATTACTGTTCAAAGCAATACGTTTACTCCCAATAGCCTGGCAACAATGGCCTTACGCAAGGATGAATTGGGTAGCCTGGCACGGGTATTTTCAGACACCGTACAGTCTGTAAGACACCAAGAACAAAAGTTGGTGGAAGCCAATGCTCATCTTTCAGACCTCTTGGAATCTTACAGTCGCTTTATTCCCTCTGAGTATTTAACCTTTCTAAAACGAAACAGTATTCTTGATATCAAGCTAGGAGATCATGTCAGCAGAGAAATGGCGATTATGTTTTCGGACATTCGCTCATTTACCACCCTGTCTGAGCAGATGACGCCCCAAGAGAACTTTGACTTTGTTAATGCCTATTTGCGGCGGGTGAGTCCAGAAATTCGTAAACACAACGGTTTCATTGTGAAATATCTGGGAGACGGCATGATGGCAGTTTTTCCTGATGGGGTTGATGATGCCATCCGAGCAGGGATTGCTAAGGTCAAACAAATACGGAGCTATAACCAGCATCGACAGATTTCAGGCCATGCCCCCTTAACCGTGGGTATCGGACTCCATGCAGGCCATATGATGGTGGGCATGGTCGGAGAAACCAACCGCATGCAGGCCGATGCCGTGTCTGACAATGTTAATCTTACGGCTCGCTTAGAAGGACTGACTAAGTATTATGGTGCGTCGCTTTTAATCTCAGAAGACGTCATCTTAAGACTCGAACAGCCGGAACGATATTCCATGCGAATTCTTGATCGCATTATTGTTAAAGGCCGCCAGGAACCACTCACCATTTATGAAGTGCTCAATGCCGATGTTGAGACAGTGCGTAGATTAAAATTAGAAACGTTGCCAATGTATCAACAGGGTCGACATTTTTACCAGGAAGGAGAATGGACTAAAGCCACAGCATGCTTTGAAGCAATCCTAAGAATTAACCCTAACGATCAAACTGTGCAGTTTTATCTAGAGCGAATTCAACACCTATCTGAGCAAACGACAGCCTCATCCTGGAACGGGGTATGGGTATTTACTCAAAAGTGACACTCTCTCTCCAGACTGATTTCTACGCGAGACAACAACCGTTTCATAGTCTGTAAATTTTCAAGCATTGTCTTGTTAGAAGTCTGTTTTAAGCATTCGCACCCAGGTTACCAATACTCTTTAAATTAAATACTTTGGATATGCCGCTGTTGCCATAAGGTCCTAAGCTATGGGCTTATGTGTAGCAAAACTTAAATCGAGCATGGCGTTAAGTCTGACTCCTTAGAATTATGTTGCGCAGGAATCAGCATAAAGCTGTAGCTTGTTGCTCTAATAAGTTGAATACCTATGATAGTTAGGGCCAAACATGCGCGATTAAACATGCGCTATATGTAATCATTCATGAAATATTCTTTTCGTAAAGCAATATCGAAAGGGCAAAAGCCTCTAATGCTGTCACAATACAGTTTTCTCGGGCTTTAGTCGCGTGAATCGAAAAAAATGGTAAACCATCAAGGGCATGTATGGCAGCAGACAGTGGATTTATCTTAGACCTAACCGTAACCTTGGGCGCTTCCGCCATGGGGGGCTACCTGGCCAATCGACTACGCCAGCCGGTGCTTCTAGGTTATTTGCTTGCGGGTCTGGTAATCGGCCCGTTAGGGCTGCAGTTTATTAACGATGCCAATGCCATTCGCGGATTGGCAGAATTAGGGGTAGCTTTTTTGCTCTTTTCCTTAGGGGTGCAATTTTCTCTAGCTGAACTCAACCGGGTTCGGAATGTGGCACTCCAGGGCAGTTTGCTACAAATCGGTCTAACGACGGCAGCAGTCGCCACGATTAGTAGCCTGTTGGGTTGGGCTGATTCTTCAGTGCAAGGCATCTTTCTGGGGGCCGTTCTCTCCTTGTCATCCACGGCCGTCGTCCTCAAAACCCTGGCGGAGCGAGGGGAAACAAATACCCGCCATGGTCAAATTATGTTGGCTATTTTGATCGCTCAAGATCTGGCCCTTGGGGTGATGCTGGCCATTGTGCCTTCTCTAAACTCCCAGGGAGCGCTACTGCCAATCTTAGGACTGGCATTGCTGAAGGTGGGGGTATTTATTGGGGCTGCGATCGCAGCCGGTTACTGGCTTGTCCCCCGCATGATCCGCGCCGTTGTCCGCACTGAAAGTGGTGAGCTATTTTTGCTGACGCTGCTAGCGCTATGTCTAAGCATTGCCCTGTTAACGGCTCGGCTCGGCCTCTCCATTGAGATTGGTGCGTTTGCCGCTGGCTTGATGATTGCCGAAATCGACTATGCCGATCATGCCCTCAGTCGGTTTTTGCCCCTAAGAGATACCTTTGCCTGTTTGTTTTTCACCTCCATTGGCATGCTAATTGACCCACAAATTTTAATCCAAAATGCAGGGGTGATATTGGGTCTGGTGGCGCTGGTAATGGTTGGTAAGGCCATGATTGTGCTGCCAGTGGTACTGTCCTTTGGCTATTCATTTAAAACATCTTTACGGGCCAGTTTAGGCATTAATCAAATCGGAGAATTTTCCTTTGTATTGGCCCTGGTAGGGTTAGAAAACAATCTAATTTCAGAACAAACCTATTTGCTACTGTTGGGGACAACCGCCATTACCCTGGTGTTTACACCAATTTTGTTTGAGTCCGCCACACCCATTGCTGAAACACTACTCAAATCCCCGCGCATCAGGCCTTTTTTAACCATTTGGGAATCTCCTCAAGATATGTGGATTGAGGATGAACTTACTAATCATATTGTGGTGGCTGGCTATGGTCGAGTGGGTCAGGTTGTCGTCAATATTTTGCAACAACAGGGCAACTACCCTGTCTTAGTCATTGAAAATAACGACGCTGCTATCCAGGCCCTGCGCCATCAACAGATTCCTTACATTCTAGGGGATGCGGATTCCGAACAAATTTTAGAAAAAGCTCACTTAGATAAGGCGATTGCCCTGGCAATCACGTTGCCAGACCCAGCCAGTACCCGACTACTGTTAAAACGGTCCCTGGCCATTGCCCCTCACCTCGATGTCATTGCCCGTGCCCACATCACTGCCGAAATCGACAGCCTGACCCAGGCAGGAGCCCGAGAAGTTGTCCAACCCGAATTTGAAGCTGCCCTAGAGTTAGGCTCCCATTTACTCAAAATTCTTGGCAACGATCCTCCAGACATTCAAGCCACTATGGCTGCCATTCGCCATAACCGATACCTAAGTATTCGTGGAGGAAATTTTTCTACGTCATGAGCAAACTCCCAACAGTCTGACTATCTAAAGGCTGTGAGAACCAATACCCTTGTCCATAGGTACACCCTAAGATGTTCAGTTGTTGGGCTTGCCACTTGGTTTCAATACCTTCGGCAACCACTTCTAACTTTAAGGCCTGAGCCAGTTTTATAACCGCCACGACAATCTTAAGAGTATCGTGGTTAGATTCAATATCCTTAATAAACGCACGGTCAATTTTGAGCATATCCACCGGCAATTGTTTGAGATAACTCAGGGATGAATACCCAGTCCCAAAGTCATCAATGCTAATTTGAATGCCCCAGCGCCTGAGCTGCTCCAATGTGCTTAATACTGACTCGGTATCTCCTATTAACAAATTTTCTGTAATTTCAAATTTGAGCCAGGAAGGATGAACCTGAGTCTGTTGTAGAACAGCGTGAATCTGGCGAGAAAACTTCTCATCCTGTAAATGGCGCACAGAGAAGTTTACGCTTACAAAGGGAACTGATGTGGAGGAACACCCCTGATGCCATTGCTTTAGCTGTTCACACACTGTCAGAAAAACCCAGTTACCCAGCTCGGAAATGAGATCACTCTCCTCTGCAAGGGGGATAAAATCCGCCGGTGATAGGAAATCAGATGTTCCTTCAGGTTGCCAACGGACCAGGGCCTCATAGCCAACAATAGCTTCTGCCGCATCTGTAGTTGCTAAAGCAACAATCGGTTGATAGAAAATTTGTAGTTGTTCCTGACGTAAAGCTTGGCGCAACTTTCCTTCCAGGGTTAAACGATGCAATGCTTGCTCATGCATTTCGGGTTGAAACGCCAGCCAACCCTGAGGTTTTTGTTTAGATTGAATCAACGCAAGTGACCCATCCCGTAGCACATGTTCTGCCTGACGGTAGCTAGGATCAACCAACACAATCCCGACATTGGCGCTGACCGTAATTTCATAGTCTTCTAACGTTATTGGTTCTCCTAAATTCTGCTGAAGCCTCTGCACCAATTCCGAAATGATATTCGGATCAGATACCGGTGGCAGCAATACAGCAAATTTGTCATCCACCATTCTGGCCGCAAAACTATTTTCAGGAATCGTGACATTAATACGATTGGCAATTTCAATCAGTAACTGGTCCCCTCGCAGATGACCGAGAGTATCATTAAATACTTTAAAGCGATCGCAATCTAGCATCAACAATGCGGGCCAATGATTACTCGCGAACTGAATTGACTGAATTGTTTCCTCTAAATATCTAAGCAACAGAGTTCGATTTGGCAATCCTGTCAGCGAATCGTGCATAGCCAAATACATAAGCTTTGACTGAGCTCGTTGACGTTCATTGATTTCCTGTTGCAGGGCTTGATTGGCATCGTCGAGTTCCCTGGTGCGCTCTAAAACCCGTCGTTCCAACTCTTTATTGATTTGATGAATTTGCGTTTCAGCAATTTCATACTGCTCCAACATGATGCGCAGCTTTTGATTTTGAATTTTAAGTTTTTGTCTGAAACACCTTAGCTCTAACTGATGTTCAATGCGAACCAGTACTTCAGCTATTTGAAAGGGCTTAGTAATATAATCTACACCTCCGAGGGAAAATGCCTTTAGTTTCTCAGGCACCTCATCCAGAGCACTCATAAAAATAATTGGAATATCCGCTGTGGCAGCGTCATTGTGTAGATGACGACATACATCAAATCCATCTAGCCCCGGCATCTTGATGTCTAGAAGAATTAGATCGGGGCGCTCTGTGGCGATATTCATAATGGCCATGGCCCCGCTGACGGCATTACGGACGTCGTATCCAGCCTCAATTAGCGCTGATGACAGTAACCGTAAATTACTAGGCAGATCATCAACAATCAAAATTTTGAGTGGACTCTGTTTTTTATAATGCCAGTCCAGTTTAGTAAGATTAGCGTTTTGAGTAAGGGGCAAAAGAATAAAACCGTTGCTGTCTATAGTTTTTATCTATAAAATCTAGTGCCACCCTGGTAGGCCATACAGTAGATCGCAACCCACTGTTATTACCGTTTAATATGTCTATAGACTTAATACTACGCTAAGTTTCACCCAAGACCTATACAGTTGACGGTAGCTTTACAGTAATTATGGGTTCTCCTTCTTCTGTTGGTAAAATTAAGTCCCCTTTAAGGGCCTTTACCATTTCTTTAGCAACGGCTAAGGTTAACCCTGTGGAAAGATAGATTGAAGAGATATTGCTTAGGTCCACTTCACGACCATAGAGAGAGGTATCTAATCGGACACTTAGATCACTGACTGGTCGGTCGGCGGCTAGACGCAACAACACATACTCTTCATCGGCATCAGCTAGGGCCTCTAGTGTAACGTCACCGAGCTTGGTAGAGGTAATGGCATCGTCAATGAGACTAATCAACATCATCTGTAGCCATTTCAGGTCACTCGCTACCGCCAGATCGGTGGGCTTAAACGTTAGCCGCAGATTGTGATTGGCCGCTTGTAAACGGGTGAGTTCTTCTAGGGTGTTGAATAACGGCTTTAAGGCAATGGGTTCCAACTTAGGAACTTCGCGACCAATATCGAGCTTTGATGCGGCAATGATGGTATCAAATAGCTGTAAGACTTTATAAGCAGCCTCTTTGGCCTCCGCTGTAAATTGTTTTTCCTCTTCAGGATTTTCGCACAACCCTTCCAAAATTAGCTGATGTAAACCAATCACACTGTTAATGGGCGATCGCAATTCATGGGCGGTGCGTGCAAGAAAGCCACTTTTAAATCGCTCTAACTGACTCAATCGTTCGTAGGCAAGGGCTTGAGGATTGTCAGGCGGGGTGCCTTCAATGACAGGATCAGGAGAGGGGGTGTCTTCTTCAGGCAGTGGAGCGACAGTGGAGGCAGGGGAATTAGCAGGGTCAGAACCACTAGGAGAAGCAGGGGCAGCAGTACTGTCAGACTCAGGCTTGCGGAGGAGGCTGGTAGTGAGGGCTCCACCTAAAAAGCCAAATCCAATTAATAATGCTGTTTGCAAATCCATAGGAATTTTTATAAGGGTCAGTTAGGTCGTTAAAAAGGATCAGAAATATGAACTTAAGTTCAGACAATCCTGGCAAGCTATCAAGGCATTAATCAACCATTGGTTAACGTATAGTGACTGACTAATGACGCTTGGAGCACATTCTGCATTCGTCTAGATACCTTAATTAGAGCGTATCCTCATTACTTATACTCTACAAATATATGCTTCCCTGACGTATAGTTTCCCAGCGACCATATTGCCAGCGCGCAATCGTAGAGGGTAATCCGGACGGTGATGGCATGGCGGGATTTAGAGGTTCTGAACGTGTGCCTAGGGTTTGGTTATCGAGTCCATACACTTGAGGAAACTGATCTAGCACTTGTTCAACGCTCATTAATGTGGGCTGTCCCGATAAATTGGCACTGGTGGTGGCCAAAGGGCCGGTCAAAGCTAATAGTTGGCGCGCGACGCCATGGTTGGGCACGCGGACCCCAATGGTATCGGGTGTTTTGGGATGCATTACCAGCGGTACCTTGGGGCTAGCAGGGACCACCAATGTGAGCTGACCAGGCCAGTGACGTTCAGTCATAGTTTGCCACTGGACTGTTTCCATGGTGACATAGGGCCACAAATCAGTGGCGCTAGCCCCCATTAAAATTAAAGGTTTGTCTAAGCTGCGCTGCTTAAGGTCATAAAGTTTAGGGCTATGCTCAGGGGATACTGCTAGCCCCCACACCGTATCAGTGGGCAAGGCTACAATACTGCCGGTATGAACCGCTGCAACATAGTCTTCTAACGGGGCATAGGGCATAGATGAATAATTCCTACCTAGCCAATCTTTTTCATGGTAAGGGCTTGTCGCAGATTTCCCGCACTCTGCTCCAATGCAGCCTGGGCGGTTTCCTTGTCTACATCGGCCCAGTGCATTAATAGAGCAAGTTTTACCTTTTGGTCGCTTTGGCCTAATAAGACATCGGCATCTTCGCGAGATAAATCCGTTAGGGCAGAAATAATCCGTAGAGCACGATCATGGAGCTTTGTGTTGGTAACGGAGACGTCTACCATTCGATTGCCATAAACTTTACCAAGTTTTACCATCACCCCAGTTGACAGAATATTGAGGGCCATTTTGGTGACGGTGCCTGACTTTAATCGAGTAGACCCTGCCAACACTTCAGGTCCCACGGGTAGACGCAAATCAATATCTACGTCAATAGTTACCTGCTCCGCTGGAACACAGGCCATAAAAATTGTAGTGGCTCCACGCAGATTGGCTTCTTTAAGGGCTCCATGCACATAGGGGGTGGTGCCGCCTGCTGTAATGCCGACGACGACGTCTAGGGCAGAAATCTGGTGCGTTGCCATGGCGGCGGCCCCATCCTCAGGTAAGTCTTCTAAGGCTTCTGAACTACGTAATAGAGCGGGCGAGCCCCCGGCTAAAATTCCCTGCACCAATTCCGGCGGAGTACAAAATGTGGGTGGACATTCAGCCGCATCCAAAACCCCTAGCCGACCACTAGTACCGGCCCCTACGTAAAATAAACGCCCGCCATCTCGCAAGGAAGACGCTGTTTGATCAATAGCCGTTGCTAGCATAGGGGCTGCATTTGCGATCGCATCCACTGTGCGCTGATCTTCCTGGTTAAAGACCCGCACCATTTCTAAAGTCGAGAGCTGGTCCAGGTTTTGGCTATTGGGGTTAATCTGCTCGGTAAGCAGGTAACCGCGATCATTAAGGGGGTCAGACATGGGCGGTTGAAGGTGAGTTGTGAGTCGTGCTAGAGGCTAGCATGCTCCAGAAAAATCTAATATCTAACCCTGACGGAACTCCAGTTATCTGTCAAACTCAGCTATTAAATATTGGGCAGAGTTCAATATTGGGCAAAGTTCAACCTGATTTTTAGCGGCTGTTTATTTCTGCCTGCAACCATTCACCACTCACTATTCACCATTTCACTATTCACCATTTCACTATTCACCACTCCCTCCCTACAGCAACTTTTCCAACTGCTGCCGAATCCGATCCAATTCGTTCTGTGACATATCCTCGGCTGGCGTGGCTTCAGTCGGTTGTACACGCTCTTCTGGAATCACATCTGGATCCCAGTCCTTTGCCTCCAGATTTTGCTCTGGCGGCATGACCAGCGTGCCAGTCTCCACATGCTTAGCTTCGTAGCCAGCACCCTGGCAGAATTCCTCAATTTCTTCCGACTCAAACCCTTCGACACTGCAGGGTGGAAAATCCTGGGCTTCTAATAATCCACCAAAGCGGACGGCATCATCTTCATCTTCAAACATAAGCACGATGTTGCGATTGCCCACCTTTAGAGAGTGAATTCCCTCATTTTCAGTACGAGCATTAAACAGAACCACATAAACGCGCATGGTCATCCTTAAGATGTAGACAGTTTGCTAGCTATATTATCAGCCTCATAAAATCGGGACTAGACAGCGGCCATGAATACCCATAAATAAAAAATAAATATTACATACAATCTATCGGTAACCACCTAGACAGACGATGTAAACATCAAAGATTTCAATAGGAGTAAGCTACGCACTTACCGCTATGTCTAATCAATCAGGAAAAATTCATCAACCATCTGGCCTCAGTCAGGCCATTGCTAACTTTTTTCACTTTGAAGCTTTAGGGACCGATCTGTCCACTGAGATTCTGGCCGGGGCAACGACGTTTGTCACCATGGCCTATATTCTCATAGTCAACCCGGCTATTTTATCAGAAGCAGTGTTTCTCAATGGGTCAGGAGACTTATTTGGGGAATTGGTCATGGCTACTGGGATTTCGGCTGCGATCGCAACGCTGATCATGGGGCTCTACGCCAAACTCCCCTTTGCCCTAGCCCCTGGCATGGGAATTAATGCATTCTTTGCCTTTACCGTAGTGTTAGGTATGGGCGTTGACTGGCGGGTGGCCCTGGCTGCCGTCTTTATTGAGGGTATTATCTTTATCGTTCTCACCCTCACCAATGTGCGTAGCAAGATTGTTGCCGCCATTCCTGATGCTGTTAAACATGCAACCACCGCAGGCATTGGCCTGTTTATTGCCTATATCGCACTTAAGGGAGCGGGCATCATCGCCTCTTCTGAGGCTACTTTTACCACCCTGGGAAATCTCCGATCTCCTCAGGCGGCCATGACTCTCTTAGGGTTGGCAATTACGGCATTTTTGTTTGCCCGTCGTATAACAGGAGCCCTCTTATGGGGCATCATTGGCACGGCCTTACTGGCCTGGCTATTTGGTGTTGCGCCATGGCCTGAAGGTGTTGTTGCCCTGCCTGCGCCCCCTAGCAATCTTTTTGGTCAAGCCTTTGTGGGGCTCGGGGAGCTATTCAGGCTCAACTTTCTGGACATAGTGAGTATTGTCTTTGTCTTTTTGTTTGTAGATCTGTTTGACACCATCGGTACGCTAACAGGGTTGGGCGCAAAGGCAGGTTACATCAACAACGAGGGCAAATTTCCTGGTGTTGAAAAAGCCTTTATGGCAGACGCTGTGGGGACAACGGCTGGATCTATTCTAGGCACCTCCACGGTTACCACCTACATCGAATCGGCTTCGGGTATCTCTGAAGGAGGGCGCAGTGGCTTTACCGCTATTGTTGCGGCTGCATTATTTTTAATTGCGCTGCTATTTATTCCTCTGTTTTCTGGTATTCCTGCATTTGCCACAGCCCCTGCCCTGATTATGGTGGGTGTAATGATGATGTCTGGTGCCAGGCTGATTGATTGGGAAGATCCGGCAGCTGCGATCGCGGCCTTCCTCACCATCATCATGATGCCCCTCTCCTACTCCATTGCCGAAGGCTTAGCCATGGGCTTAATCGCCTATCCCCTGGTCAAAGCATTCCAGGGCAAAGCTAACGAAACCACCATTGGCATGTGGATTTTAGCGGCGATCTTTATTTTGCGATATGTCTTTGTCGCAGGGGGATAGTTACAACCACCGCTATCTCTGCAATTACCGCTAAAGTAGTAGAAAAGAGTAGAAAAGCAGAGGAATTCCCAATGCGCGGTTGGCAGATGCTCATATCTGGAATACTTGTCCTAACCTGTGGCATCAATACCGTAGGCTGTACTGATGCCATCAAAGCGGCTGATCAACCCCGCATCACCTTCGAAGGTGACCCGCCATCCTGGGCAGACTCTGCCAGTTCAGTGATGACTGAACTAGAGCAATGGCGGGGGCTAGCCTTTACAGAAAACCTGCAAGTCACCTTTCAGCCTCAGGACGATCCTAATCTCAATGGCTGGTATAACTCAGAAACTAAACAGCTGGTTGTGACGACGTCAGGCTCAGATGAGCTAGGTCGTGGTGTGATGCTCCACGAAATGTTCCATGCTCTTCAAGATCAACACTTTGAACTTTATAATCTGCATCTCCAGAGTCAAGACGAACCCGACTACGATAGGGCTGTGTCTGCCATCATTGAAGGCGAAGCCATGTTGGCCGTTAGTGAGCTAATGAACTATGACTTTCTGGCTCACGCCAAATTGCCTGCCGATGGTCCCATCAGCGAGAGGCTATTCGAGAATATCTTTCTTTACGGTGCAGGGTTAAAGTTCATTCAAACAGTAAGAGATGAAGGCGGTTGGGAGGCGGTTGACGCAGTCTTTACCGATCCACCCCAGGCAACGGCGCTGATTCTAAATCCACAGCGTTACCTGGATGGCGAACGCTCTATTGCACCAACAGACGTCCCCCTTAAAGAGGGTGAAACCTTAGCCAGTGAGACCATAAATGGAGAATATGCTCTCCGATTAATGCTTGCTCGGCAGCCGGAAACCCGCCCTTTATTGGACAGTATGGACAATAGCTATATGACAGATACCGTTGGAGTAATTACCAATAACAATGGCGATAGGATTCACCGTTGGGTGATTGAATTAACTACTCCAAACGCCCCTGAGGTATTGGCTGAAGGCATCAAAACTTCATTAGCAAAAGATCTAGGAAAAGTTCCTTCATTAGAAACAGACAACAACCTAATTATTGTCGAATGGTAATTTGAGGTTACGGTCAAAACCGTTTTGTAACCACTCGCCACTCGCCCCTCGCCTTACAAATGAGTTACTATTGCGGTTAGTTTATGACTTAGATTAATCGATCCATATGCAGGCAGTAAAAAAAATCTTTGTGGGGCTTTTGCTATTGATTGGCCTACCCATTGTGATTCTAGCCGCTGTCGACCTAGCCGACCCTGAGGAAACCCGTGAAAGTAAACAAGGCGCGTTAGCAGCAATGGTGTTCTTTGGACTGCCACCGGTTGCTGTCTCCACCGGGCTAATGTTTAACCTACGGCAGAGTCACCAGCACCAAAGCCAGCAAATGAGCCTACTTCAAGAACAGTCCTTTCTACAATTGCTGCAACAGCAACAGGGCAAAATCTCCGCTGCTAACTTTGCGCTGGCAGCCAAGATTCCCTTGGAAGAGGCCAAGGAGTATCTAGATCAAAAAGCACAGCAGCTCGATGCTGACTTTGAGGTCAGTGACAATCGAGAAATTATTTACAAATTTCCCTCATAAGATTTTTCACATCTTCAATTTGAAAACCGCAAGCCAGAGCTAACAAACCATTCAATATCTCAATACGGCCCAAACATAAAGTTCGCTGGTTCGTTTGTATTCTACACAGAATTAACGCTCTTCGTAATCACTGGCATAAACGGCCACACATACAATTTGGAATGTGTCATGGTGGGCACAGGCCGTTCCTGTTAACTGGTAACGATCATTGAGCATGGTTCGACGATGCCCCCGACCAGGGACATTATCATCCACCAGCAACTGAATGACATGCCATTCGGCCAAAGTCGGTGCCCCGAAACTAATATTCTCTCCAGCTCTATTGCCTGGGGGGACAGCGCCATAACGACTCACCCGCTCCATATGAGTACGGCCATCTGCGCCATAATGCCCCACGGCATTGCGTACACTCAGGTCCTGAGCATGATCAGCGGCGGCTAGACTCAACCCATCTGAGTAATCTAAGGCTGCTACCGGTTTAGCGACTTTAAGGACTGCAATGGCTTCATCTAGGGCAGCAACCCCTTCGGTCGTTTCCACGGCAGGCTGTCCTGGCACTTTAAGCAAGGTGCCGTCATAGTAAGGGCGCAAGGCCTCTAACTTTTTGGCATACTGGGCTGGATTACGACGCACTTTATTAGTTTCGGCAATGAAATCGGCGGCCAAGGTAGATAGATTGTCAGTGTTAGCAGCCCAGGAGACGGGACTGCTGGACTCAATCTCTGTGTAGGTATCGGCAAAGTTCGTGACGCATAAGGCCAGACGTGAACCAGGCTTACAGTTGATACCAATATATTCAAAGTTGTTTCTAAGAAGAGTTTCTTGATAACTGCGCTGATAGTTCCCATCGTCAATCACCAGGGCCGCGACTAAAGCTGCTGGCTCATTAGGGCCTTCAAAAACCAATTCCTTAAAGCTGCCTTCATAGCTGCCATAGCGTTGGATGCGGTCTTCCCCTGTGCTGCCATTACTGCCACGGGAGCTAAACCGACCAGACAGACTAAGATCTTGAGCATGGTCCTGAGCTGCTTGAGATAGACCATGGGCCAAGGTCAAAGGGGGGAGAGGGGCCGTTTGGCGCAGATTGGTAATGGCAGCATCAAGGGCAGCAGTGCCTTCCTGGGTTTGAATGGGGCGTTGACCTGGCCAGCGGAGAATAGTGCCATCGTAATAAGCACGGATGGTTTCAAGCCTATCAGCATAGGCGACTGGGTCACTTCGCAGGCGATTGATTTCGGTTAATATGTCGTTCTGCGAAATAGATGTGGCTTGGGCGACATATGCGGCAGATGGACTCTGTTCGTAGGGGAGAGTCACCACCAAAGATGACAACAGGGGTAGCGCTGTCATACTCAAAAAATGTTGTTTTATTGATGGCATTGTTGCAGGACATGATGATCGTTCCTGCCCAAGATTGCCAGACGTGATTGGTTAATAGCGTAGTATTTTGATCTTTTACAATAGCTACAAGGTAAGCCTATAAAAGACTAGAGCCTTTACTGAGGTTTATCGACAGTTCATGCAGCTTCTAGGTATTGGCGACCAGATTTTGCTTGAGAACAACAAAGTTATGAACTGTTCAGAAAATCGTTCGAAGTTTAGGCCCGTCATTGTTCTGAATTTATCCGCTTTGGTCCGTGAATATGCTGACGAACCCAACATTGCTCCAGAATGCTATCGTCAGCATGGCTAGGGTATGGACCGCAATAGTTGAAAAGAAGTCTACAATATTGACATTCACAGCATAACCACGTTGGGAAAAAGCGATCACTTTAAACATTAGAGTACGCCAACATAGACTAACGAGAGCTTACTGCCACTCGCGGTATACTTAGAGACTCCTCAACTTCCTAGAAATATTATTTAGAAAAGGCTTTGGCGCTTTGGCAGGTAACAGACATGACAAAACTATATGATATCGCTCAAAACCGTATAACTCTGCGAGTTGTATAGGAGAGAGTCTTTTCGTCAGGTTACTTCCAGAACGACTATTACTCATAATAACCACCTCGTCAAAGCTTTATGCGAAGCACTATAATGCCCTTCAAAAAACCATTTTTGTGAAGGGCATAACAGACTCCATTTCCCTACAAATCAAGGAGTAAGCGTCTGTTTTCTCATTGCTGAGCATAAACAGTAAACATTAATAGCACTTAATAACAGTGTCACAAATATAAAGGCCTAATTCTTGCCAGAGATGGTAATTTAGAAATCTGTTTTTGCCAGGTTTGGAAACTGACTACTTTAAATTTTAAAACCTCCAATCCGTTACCCCATCTACAGTAGTACCAACCAAATACATTATCAGCCCTGCATTTCATTCCCCTCAACAATACGAACCACACCCAAGTTCAACAGTCCTTTCAACTTGCCTATAAACTCACAGCCCAAAACAGTAACGTCTTTTTTATCAGCTATCCTAAAGGCACAGACATTCCACCTCATCTATCTGATACCGGCCATACAAGTGTAATTACCCAAATTATTTTTTGGTTCAAGGTGGATAAATAAGATATCAAAGAAAACTGAAATTCTCTGATATCCCACAAATCTAAAACTCGCTTCAAGCCACCTTCAACCTCATCATCTTTAACCTCATTGATGCCGACATCACAAGCCCACTCAGCGTCCCCCATCCTCTTCATGACCTTCGGCAGTTTCGTCATAGACATCACGGAACAGTCTCCGTCGTCGCCCGCACTATTTTCTAATTGATACAGAATAGTTTTTATACGTTTTCCGGGAATTATGTAAGTGGTTTTGGATAGAATTCTTATGAGGGATAATCCATAAAGCCGCTAATTTGCAAGGCGACGGAAAAGTGCAGTTTATCTAAAGGAACCATAAATTCCAAGATTTACATGCACAATCGCTGCTACCGGCACTAGCGTTTTAATCCTCATTACATGTGAATGGACTATTGGCGGCTAGACAGTTTATGCATTTTTCCTTATTTAAAAAAGCAGCTCATAACACTAAAACTGTCAGGACTGTCAGGATTGAACTCCAAAAATTGCTCCTTGGCTTTTTTATAACTGTCGCAATTATTCCTGTTCTATTTCTTGGTATTTGGGTACAACAAAGTTCCCTTAAATCTGAAATTGAAGCTGTTGAAGACAAGCATTTACTGCTAGCTAAAAATCTTAATAGCGCTCTATCTAGATATGCCGTTGATTTAAAGGCCGTTTTTACAGAAAAAGCCAAACACTACCAACAGGATTATCCATTAGAAACTCAAGCACTATTTGATTCCTTCAATATCTGCATGATGGCCTATTTAAGGGATAAGCAGCTTGTTTACAAAACTGGTAAGCCTGATTTCCTGCCCAAGCAAGGACTAACAGCACTGGCAGAAAATCAGAAAAAGGCGTTTACCAATCCTGGAATAGTTATTATTAGCCCAATCATATTGAATACTCAAAATCATCCAACCATTTATCTACTTCGTGTAGAACCGGACGATAATACTTTGGTGATCGGAGCAGTTAGTACTGAGTATTTTATCGAAGTCCAAAAAGCCATTACATTTGGCGAATTAGGTCATGCCGCTATTGTCGATCAAACTGGCCAAGCAATTGCTCATCCCAACGAGAATTGGCAAAAAACGGCCAAAGATATGAGCCAGATAACGCCTGTAAAACTGATGTTACAACGCCAAACAGGGGTTGTTAAATTCTATTCTCCTGCACTGCAGGCTGATATGATAGCCGGATATTCATTTGTCCCAGAAACAGGTTGGGGGGCCATGATTCCACAACCTTATGCTGAGCTTGAAAAAAATGCAAATAAAAATCAGATAATTGCTTTACTAGTATCATTAGTCGGTCTTATTTTTGCCATTCTAGTAAGTTGGGAATTAACGAAGCGCCTATTAACTCCCATTCAATCAGTTATCAACGCATCGGAGAAACTAGCCTCCGGCACAGAAGTAAAGGAATTAAAAATTAGCGGACGTTTAGTACCTCAGGAAATCAACACCCTTATTCGTTCCTTTGACCGCATGGCAGTCGAAGTTATGAAATCAAGACGTTATCTAGAAGCAAGGGTTGAAAAACGGACGCGGGAATTAAAGATCGCGAAGGAAAAAGCAGATGGTGCAAGTCTTGCCAAGAGTGAATTCTTAGCTAACATGAGCCATGAACTGCGTACCCCCCTCAATGGCATTTTAGGCTATACTCAAATTCTCAAACGCTCCGAGCATCTCAGAGGAAAGGAACGTATTGGCATCAATGTTATTCATCAATGCGGATCACATTTACTTACTCTAATTAACGATATTTTAGACCTTTCAAAAATTGAAGCCCGCAAGCTAGAACTCGAGCCAAAGGCACTACACTTACCCACGCTACTGCAGAGTGTAGTAGAGATGTGTAGGATCCGAGCAGAACAGAAAAGTCTTGAGTTTACCCACCATTTTAGCTCCCGCTTACCAGCAGGTATTTATGCAGACGAAAAACGTCTGCGCCAGGTACTTATCAACTTGCTCAGTAATGCCATTAAATTCACAGAAAAAGGTAATGTCAAACTTCAGGTTGACGTACTAGAACTATCAGACACACAAGTCTCTTTACTATTCCAGGTAATCGATACAGGTATCGGCATTATTGACTCAGATCTTCCAAAACTCTTTCAATCCTTTGAGCAAGTTGGCCATCACCCAAAACAGTCTGAAGGTACAGGGTTAGGCTTATCCATCAGCCAACGTATTGTTCAATTAATGGATGGAAAGATTAACGTTAGAAGTCAATTAGGCCAAGGTAGTGAGTTCTATTTTTCCACCAGCTTTCCTTTGTCAGATAATTGGAAAAAAGAACAGAACCTCAAAGGGAAAAGTGACTTCATTATTGGCTATAGTGGACCACGCCTGAAGATTTTAATCGTGGATGACATTTGGGAGAATAGAACTATTCTAAAGAATCTTCTAGAGCCTTTAGGCTTTGAAATAATGGAGGCTCAAAATGGTCAAGAAGGCTGTGATAAGCTTCACTCCACTAAGTTTGATTTAGTGATTACTGATTTGGTTATGCCGGTAATGAATGGGTTTGAGTTTTTATCACATATTCGGAAGACAGAGATGTTAGCTCAAACAACGGTAATTGTCTCATCAGCATCTGTATCCATGCGCGATCAACAGATGGCAATAAATAAGGGAGGAAATGCCTTTCTAGGAAAGCCTGTAGATATTGAAGCTCTCTTTCAACTTCTAGAGAAGCATTTAGGGCTTAATTGGGTTTATGACCATTCAAAACTAAGCACATGGGAATCTAACCAATCCTCTATCAAAGAATTACCAGAAAAAGTTACGTTACCCCCTTACCCAATTATCAAAACATTACTAAATTCTGCAAAACAGGCTGACTTACAAGAAGTTATGCAACAAATAGAGAAACTTGTGGTATCAGATAATCAATATGCTCCATTTGCAGACAAGATTCTAGCTTTAGCTGAACAATTTCAAGTTGAAGAGATCGAAGATACACTACAAAGAAACCTTGATGAACTCTTAAGAAATGGATAATGTTTCTAAAATTTTAGTAGTAGATGACACCCCTGCTAACTTAAAGGTAATCACAGAAATTTTATCAAGGGAGAACTTTAAGGTATCCGTTGCCATTAGTGGTGAGCGAGCTCTAAAACGGTTAGAATCTTATATCCCAGATTTAATATTGCTCGACATTCAAATGCCTGGAATTAATGGATTTGAGACCTGTCAAGCAATCAAAGAAATGGATCATATAGCAGATATTCCCATTATTTTTATTACGGCTTTATCTGATACAAGCAACATTTTAAAGGGATTTTCACTAGGGGCCGTCGATTATATTAGTAAGCCCTTTAAAGAAGTGGAACTCTTAGCAAGAGTCAAAACTCACCTGAAATTATATTCCCTAAATCAGTCCCTTGAAACGCAAATAGCAGAACGCACTCTCAAACTTGAGGATACAACGACTCAATTACAAACCACGTTGGATCAGTTACAAGCCTCTCAACTAAGCTTGATCCAACATGAAAAGATGTCAGCACTAGGAAATTTAGTCGCAGGCATTGCCCATGAAATTAATAATCCCCTCAGTTTTCTGAGTGGCAATATTAGTGAGTTAAAAGTCTCTTTAGAAGAGATGACTGACTATATTCAACTTTATGAAAGGATCTATCCGTCACCGGGGGAGGAAATAACCGAGAAACGTAGACAGGTAGACCTTGACTTTTTACTCCAAGATTTACCCAAAATGCTTAGCTCTATGGAAATGGGTTGCGATCGCCTTCAAAATATTAGTACTAGTTTAAGAGCATTTTCCAGATCAGATATTGCATCCAAGATTGAGGCTAATGTTCATCAGTTACTGGACAGTACATTATTGCTATTAAAGTATCGACTTCAAACCAAGAATAATGTGCGTCCAGAGATTCAAGTCATTCGAACCTATGGCGACCTACCTGAAATCAAGTGTTTTCCGGGTCAACTTAATCAGGTATTTATGAATCTATTTGCAAATGCCATTGACATGTTTGACGAACTTGCCGAAGAGAATTCCTTCGAGTCACTGAAAACTAGGCCACAACAAATTACGGTCCAAACTGATTGCCTCAATGATAAAGACATAATCATCAAGATCAGTGACAATGGAAAAGGTATGCCCGCAACCGTACGTTCACGCATTTTCGACCGACAATTTACAACAAAGGTGGTTGGAAAAGGTACCGGCTTAGGTCTTACAATCGCAAAGCAAATTATCGAAGAAAAGCACGGTGGACAAATCACTGTTAATTCTATCCCTGACCAAGGGACCGATTTTATAGTCACCTTGCCCATATAAAAAGACTATAGAGTCGCAACGTTTATGCGCTCAAGGTTGAACACCAGCACTACGACACTAGGCTTATTGGCACTTACAAGTTCTCCGTATTTCTAGGGATTCATAGTTTTGACAGCCAGCTAAATACTTACAAACTTCATCGAATAAACCTGTTATCTCCGTAAAAAACCTCAGGGCTAATCTAAGGCATTCCACTTAAATTAGTACTGTAGTAAGTAACATTTTTTACCATGTATACAAGCTCGATTTCCGCCTACTCAGTCATTCGCTTACCTGGCCGTGTCGATAGTTTTATCGCACCATTTTTCAAGAAAGATTTACAGCAAAAGATTCAACCTGGTGTTGTTCTTGTTATCGACATGGCGAAAACAAAATTTTTCGAGCCTGAAGCTGCATCCGTATTGTGGGAAGGCGTTTTAGAATCTAATCGTGCAGGTGCAAAGATTGTTGCTAAAGGGATTAATGAACAAGTAAAAATTGTCTTGGAACGTTCTGGTTTGTTACCTCACCTGCAACAGTAACAGGCCTTTTACTTGCTTTCATTTACCAAAATGTCTTTCCAGTAGCTGGCCTAGCTTTTTCTCAAGGGAATATGAATAGACTCCCTCAATGTTCTATCTGATGTTTCCACTAAATCGGCTAAAAATTGTGGCCCTGGCATCAGTTTCAAAGACCTTTGGGACGTTAACCTTAACATAAGCCTGTAGTCGCTTCTTATCAACAGTCACCATCTGCTTATTACTGTAGGCCGCACATGTAACAACATCTAGCAGGCAAAATACCACTCCACAAAGAACACTGAAGACAATACAGAACAGGGCGTAAACTTGAAAGTTTGGAACCTCAGCTACTACCAATAACAGGGTCACCAAACAGCCAGTATCACTCGCCAACAACGGTATGGATAATATTGAATAACTAGTTTGATATCACTATGCTCAAGACTATGTATACCGTCGACGGTGGACTATTAAATTAGTGCTCCTGTGAGTTTCTTGTGACACCGCGATATTATAGTTAGTCGGAAAGAGTTGGTGCTGCGGTTGCGGGCTCAGGACTTAGCTTCGCTAAGTCCTGAGCTTGAGGAAAGTCCGGGCTCCTGAAAGGTCAGGCTTGCTGGGTAACTCCCAGTGCGGGTGACCGTGAGGATAGTGCCACAGAAACATACCGCCAATGGAAAGGTGGAAGGCGGAAGGCGGAAGGCGGAAGTTAAATTCATCCTTTATCCTTCATCCTTCATCCTTTTACAGGTAAGGGTGCAAAGGTGCGGTAAGAGCGCACCAGCAGTATCGAGAGGTACTGGCTCGGTAAACCCCGGCCAGGAGCAAGGTCGCAGGGGACATGGTTGACCTTTTTCCAGCCCCGTTTTTGGTGTACCGCTAGAGGCAACTGGTAACAGT
>JAHQVZ010000264.1 GCA_019634055.1 Leptolyngbyaceae cyanobacterium MAG.088 | reverse complement strand
GGCCAAACAGGCCTAGCGTCTCGAAAAAACTGTTTTAGAGCAACTAAAAACACTTACTGATTACTTTATCTGCCAAAAGTACACTCCATCTCAATGCTATGAACTACCTACATATTGCCCAGTTAAACTAGCTAGGCATAGAAGTGTAACTCCACCATTCACCAGAGCAGCCTAATTTAATGACTAACAACTATTTAAATTTAAAGAGAGTTAATTATTAAGAAAAGAATATTCTGATAATACGTTTAGCCCCACTGATGTCAGAAACTCAGTCCAATCAGCCGTTGTATTAGCTTGTGTTTGAGAATCAATTTGTAAATCAGCCAGCTGTTCAGCCGCGTCGTACCAAATACCTGCCTGGGCAAATACTGCAGCTTTAGCCAACCCATCTTGACTAGACAAAATTGTCTGAGCCATTACTGATGATACATCGACTCGTTTAATCCAGGCCGTTACGTAGGGACTGCCTGGATTAATATACTCGTCAGTCTGCAATGTTATAAACCATTGATAATACTCCCCAACAGCCAATGCTGGAGCATCTGCTGGCAAACTAACCTTTAAAATACCATCTGTTTCGGCCAAAGAGAGTAGTTGCCGATAGACGACTGATTGGTTCTCATCTTTTAGGCTGAAAATAGCGGTATGAGCCCTAGTCTTGGGCAAATAAGCCATAATTGAAGGACGTGCTGAAATGGTTAGACCATAAAGATTTGATGGAACCAATGCCGTCATGGCAGTGGTATTTTCGTATAAAGCTCTATCATCAAAACCTTCGTTAGAAAAGAGTAGTGCAATATCCTCAATCTCTCCTTCTCGAGAACCACCATTGGCTGTTTGACGAGGCGTAGGGTTATTTGGGGGCGGAATAAAGCCAAGGCGAGAACCACCTCCTGTCGTCCTCCGAGGTATAGGGTTATCCCGAGGTAACGTAAATCCAATACGAGAGGCACCCCCTGCAGTCCTCTGAGGTGAAGGATTATCACGAGGTGGAGTAAAACTAATGCCGCTACGGGACAATCCCCCATCACTTTGGGCAGGGGCTGTGTTGTCTTCTGGAGGTATAAATGTCACAGCTTGGCTTGGCAGCAGGATAGCTAGCCATATACCTAAAGCCGCACACGTACATCTAACTAGATTTATCAACAAGCCATTCTCCATAAAAGCTAGCCTCGCCCAACACTAAGTAAGATGTCTGAAGTGAATAAATCAGTAATAGAAATCCAAAAATGGAGCTAGAAACTCCTAGAAGTTATCCGGCGAATACCTATATAAATACAGTATTCGCACAAAGAACATACCATCGCTAATTTTAGTAGGAAAGTTATTAACTCTCTCATAATTATTTCAGAACTTTATGGAGTTCAACAGCAAAAAAATAATCAAATTCTCGTAGGTTCTAATTAGGGCACCTAATTAAAATCTACGAGAATCTGCGGAGCTTTCGAAAAATAAGAGATACTTTTTACGTAAATATACTGTTGTTTGGTTCTTGTCATTAGTAAAGGTGCCAGTTTTAAAATTTTGGGAGACACTTAGAGATAACGAGTAAGTGGTTTTGAAGCACAGTTAGGTGTTTGCATCCAAATAAAACACCACCATTATCTAAGGCAGTAGGTAGTTCGCTACGCTGGGCAATCGGGTATGACGTTGAAAACGTTCTTTACTAAGTAACGGTCTATCCTCAAACACCACTGCCTAATAACCCTCCGGGTATGCTTCCGCTCCGCTCCGGTAGTACCTATTGTCTATTGCCCACTGCCCGTCTTCGCCTGGCATGTTATTTCTGTGCAGTCCTCTTAATCCTTTTTTAGAATCCTTTTTTAGAGCCAATTACCAATGAGCACATAGGCTGCCCAGAAAAAGGGATCGGCAAAGTCTTCGCTTTTTATTAGATTCAGCTGTGCCTGGCGAAGGGCTTCTGCCTTGGTCATCCCAACCTGCCCTATATTTTTATAAACATCGATCATGAGCTGCTTGGCCACTTCATCCTTGACCGACCATAGGGTTGCTAACGTAGAACGAGCACCCGAACGAACAGCTAATCCGGCTAGCCCCAGAGAGGCTTGATCATCCCCTGCAGCTGTTTCACAAGCACTGAGGGTTAAGAGATCAATGGCCTGGCTACGATCCGCGTCCCTACGTTTTAGCAGCTCTGATAATTCATTGATATTAATAGCCCCATCCCAAGTCAAAAAGAAGGTCTGGCTAAAATCAGAACTAAACTGCCCGTGACTTGCTAGGTGTAGTATATTCACCTGACGATCGGTCAAACTTTGACGTAAGGCCTGACGCGTAAACTGCTGATCTAATAACTGAGATGAGGAAAACAGTTTACTGATATTGATCACCTCTTCTTTGACTGCAGGTAATGCACTAAAACGACCACGTGCTTGACTGATGCCAGCCACAATAGCCTTAGTATCCTGGTTGTTTAAAGTACTGGCAGGCAATAGCTGTAACCCTGGTGATAGGGCAACGGCATATTTTTCGATCAGGTATTGCTGGCCATCGTGAAGAGCTGACATCGGTAGATTTCGGAGTAACCCATCTAAGACAAATACTAGTGTTTGATCTGGCTGCAGCCTACCAGCCTCTTCCGCTGGGCGAATTAACCAGTTATATAACGTCTGGGCATAGCGTAATTGATCCTGGCGATCGGTGGATGGATGCAAATTAGCTAAAAATGAGCGTAAAGTAGTTTCCAGTTGAGCATATTCAATTTCAGTTTCGTAGGTTGTCAATAATTGACCAGGTTGTGAATAGATAACAGCTAGTCGGTCATCTAGAATGATGGCGTAGACAATCGTAGCGTTAGGATCAATTTGATCGACGCTGCTGCTCTCAATGTCTATGCAGGCTTCTTGAAAGAAATTGTCTAATTCAGCAACCTGTAAATCTTCTAAGACCATACGGGCTTTTTCTAAAGAGACCTGACTCCCCTCTACCAGAAGACGTGAAATGAGATCGCGATAAACCGGTTCTACCTGTTCTCTATAGGAAAATTGAATATCCTGGTTGATTGCCAATAAATCTCCCCGTAAACTCTGGAGGGCATTTACAGCCTTTGTATAGGCGTCAATAGACGATTGCAATTCTCCTTGCTGCTCAAAGATCTGTCCTAGTTGCCAGGCTGACTGAGAAATTATGTCTGCTGATTGGATAGATTCGGCCAGAGCCAGGGATGCTTGTGTCAGATTAAGAGCATCATTAGACTGTTGGGTTTGAAGATATAGCTGTCCCAGCTGGTAGAGGGCGTAAGCTTCTGCTCGCTGATCCTTGATGGCTTTTGCTGCTCTGACGCCATTGGTTAATAGCTGATTAACCTGATGTGCTGATAAAGGCTGACGATCGAGGGGGAGCCGAGATAAATTGTGGGCCAGGTTAACGGCACTGTATATGGTTGTACGGCTGGCAGGTAATGTAGTGAGCTGATTTTGAATTTGAATAGTGAGCTGAGAAATGTCTGCTGTATCTTCAAGATCGACATAGATGGAGAGTTTATCTAAACGAGCTTGAAGCTGATCAAGGGGGGTGAGGGCAGCGTCTTCTGCGGCTTGAAAGTATTCCAGCGCCTTTTGGGGTGAATCTACTTTAGCGGCCAATTTCCCAATACTTAAGAAGATAGAACTTAGTTCAGTTTGAGCCTCTAAATTACGGGCCACATCTAGGCTTTGGGCTAGCATATTGTAGCTATCACGGGGAGAACCGATCAGTTGTAACGTTTGCCCTAAACTGCGTAACGCTTTAATTTTTAGCTGGCTATCGGGCAACGTGTTTAGATGCTGTGTAATCGTTTGCAGTTGATCTTTGGCTCGTCGATAAAAACCTAGGGTTTGTAATGCCTGAGTCTGGTTAATGCGAGCTCCTAAAGCACCGGCTGTATCACCAGCTTGAAGATAGTAGGTCTCAGCTTCTTGCCAAAGATCGAGGGCCATTTGAGCTTGACCACCATGGTTCAGTAGCAGACTGGCCTGAGTATTTAGGGTTTGAGCCCATAAAACCGGTTCTGTCTGGGAGGCATTATCCAGCAATGTTCGACTTGTTTCAATTGATTGCTGGGCCTGTTCCCAGTTGTTGAGAGCTTGCTGAGCGGAGGCAATACCATTCCAGCCCATGATCTGGCGGGGTAGGTTTCCTTGTTGAGCCGCTTGCTGGACTGCAATTTGCCACTGTTCAATGGCAGCGGCAAACTTTCCTGTGTGGTAGTAGGTGCGTCCGGCTACCAACGGATCCCTCGCTGGCTCGCTTTGCGATGATGTCGGTATATTTGGTGTTTCAGTAGTTGCTGGGGCCGGTAGAACTCTGGGGCCAAGTGAGATCACAACCGCCACTAGCAGTCCCAGTACCCCTATCCCTACTAATCGTAGTTTTTTGAATTGGAAAGACAACCGTATCATCGTCTGACCCTTACCAAACACAACAATAATTGACGTGAACCCACATTTTAAGTAGATTGCAAAACCCTTAACACATCTATCACTCACTAAACATGGCACTAAATAGTCAATACAGGCTATGAACCGTCATTCATCACAGTCAGGTTTGACTGTATTTAAAATCTTTCTTGCAGTTCTAGTGGAGAGAGTTAGAATAACCAGCGCAGGTAGCGATGGCCATTGGTGAAGTGGCCAAGTCCTGGGCAACTAACTCAACTTGTCCATGCTCGTTGGTATACCAGCCACGGGCCTCCGTCAATGTTACATCAGTTGAATTAACCGATACCTCAGCATGGGAATTATTGAGAAAAGGAGTGAGATCACGAGTGTCAGCCCAGGTGATGTCGCGGCTCATAATCTCAGTTGGAGCTACAGGTACTCCACCGCGACCCGTGATAATAAATTGATTACCTTCACTAGTACATCCCTGAGAAATTTGGTTGTTGGTATCGGCTAAATTTTCAGGTAGTTCTATCAGGCCTGCATCTGGTTGTACATTAAATTCATTTATGGCGACCGTACCACTAAGACCAAACTCAGAACTTGCGGTAATGTCGTTGTCGGGGGTGAGTTGTTCCCGGAACTCTAGTCCCAATAACCCTTGAGTCGTAATATTAATGTTGCCACCACTCCCAAACACCGCGTTGGCAACAATGTCACTATTCTCTAAGCCAATAATCACAGGAGCCGTTAAGGTAATGTTTCCTCCTGTTGCCATGCCAGTGGCACTGGTGACAATTTGACTATTCTGACGCAACAATATGACGTCCGTTGCCGCGATATTTAAATCTCCCTCACTACCGCCAGTTACTTTAGCCTGAAGAGTTCCATCATTTAGAGAAAGTCTCTCAGTAGAAATCGTTAAGTTGCCAGCAGCACCACCATTAAGGCTATTGACTGATACCCCACCTCCATTATGAATCGTAATTTGGTTACCAATTAGCTTAACCGAACCGGCATCACTACTGGTACTTGCGCCAGACATAATTCCACTGTTAAATGCACCATCGCTCGATTGTCCTGACACATCAATTTCATCGGCACGAATCGTCACGGTTCCTGCATTGCCGGTTCCATCCGTAGACGCTGTAATTTGTCCCCCGTTGTAGACCCGCAAGCGATTGGTTTCGATGTCTATCGACCCTCCATCACCTGTTGAACCGCTAACTGCATTGGCAACCAGACCACTGATCGCGCCACCAAAATCCACAATTGGATCGGCCACTTCTAATTCATCTGTTCGAATCGTAATGTTGCCTCCATCACCTTCTCCAAGAGTATTAACGGCAACTTTTCCGCCTTTGACAACAATTAATTGGGGTGTGGTGATACTCAAGTTGCCAGCATGTCCAGTAGAATCGGGTTCGGCACTGGAAAATAGACCACTTGAAAAAACACCTTCTGAAAAGGTATTAGTTCCAGTAATCTCAACTGACTCTGTTGCTACCAACACTAAATCACCAGAGTCGCCACCGCCAAAGGTACTTGTCCCTACCTGGGCTCCACTTTGTAAACGTAACTCACCAACATTAAGGATTAAATCGCCACCATTCCCAATATCAGGACCTGTTTCTAAAACATCAACAGCAATCTTTGCCCAATCCTGAGCGATAAATCGCTCAGCAGTAATTGTAATATCACCCCCTTGTCCACTGGCAAATACGCCTGAGGCAAGGGTAGTTGCCTCGCCATTACCATCAGGATTACCAAGGATAAGAATATCGTTGGCATTAATTGTCATCCCCCCCCCATCGCCTTGGGCAAAGGTATCAGTAGTAACAAAGGCTATTTGACTGAGTAATAACGTATCTGCCTCAATTATCAACTGGTTACCACGGCCCTCATCAAATACATTAACGAAGATAGCACTAGTAAAATTTTCACTATTAGTGCCCGTCACCTCTAACTGCTCAGATGCTCGAATAGTCACAGTTCCACCATCGGTTAAGCCCAGATTAGAGGCTTCTAAACCAGAATTACCAAGCAAACTCACATTACGCCCCTGCACTTGAAATCTGCCGCCACCATCACCACTGACATCAGCATAGGTGCCCTGGTCGAGGGTAATATCTTGAAAAGACGTTGCGTTGGCATAGCCCAGGGCAAAGGTATCTGCATTCAGACTAACCAAACTATTAGGAGCTACGCTGCCTAGCGATAACATACCTTCCGGCGCGTTCAAGAAACTGCCAGTCACCTGAAGCTCTCCCCCCAAAAAAACAAGCGCTTCTCCTGGGTTAACCACTAAAATCCCTTGGTCTATAGTGATGGGCCTAGCCATAGCCCCAAACTGTAACCCGACTGGTGTACTCACTGACAACAAAGGAGCACTTCTAGGCTCGCGACTGCTAAAACTGAGTCCATCGTTGAATAAAACACTCTCTGCCGTACTAGAAAAAAATGAGCCTGGCAACAACAAATTTGAATTGGCCCCAAAGGTAATGCCGTTGGGATTGATCAAGAATAAATCTGGATTATTACCACCGGTTAGCTGTAACTGTCCGTCAATCAAAGAGAGATTAGGACCTGTTACTCGACCAATAACAATATCTACAGCACTCTGACTCCCATCCAGCTGAAACAGTACATCAGCTGTACTGGGTGAAAATTCTTGAAAACTGTGGAATAAAGTCGTTAGCTGCTGACTACCGCCTGTAACAATGAAAGGGCTACTTCCTGCAATGGTGGTCCCCACTGTGCCATCGGGAACTACACTCTGCGCATAGCCAGGCAACGCCAATGCCCAAATACCGATTGCTCCCAGCCAACCCATAGGCCAGGCAAATCGTCTATTGATCATATCTACAGGCCATTACAACACAGCAGCTTATCTCAGACCCATCATACCCATATCGCTTAATGAGTAAGCTCAGGTTAGGGAGTTAGTCTACACCCATATGTTTCTTAGAGTAGCAAAAACAGCAATGCGATCGCACCAAAGCCGCTACCCTAGAATACGATGATTATGACAGCGCCCATGCCGGTCTCCCTGCTTACCCTTAAGGATATCGATAAAGTTTATCAAGACGGTACAGTCGCTTTACAGGGGGTAAATCTAGACGTCAAACCGGGGGAATTTATTAGCCTGGTGGGGCCATCGGGCTGTGGAAAAAGTACTGTACTACGTTTAGTCGCTGGGTTGGGGGATCCCACGGGCGGCATGATGGCCTGGCAAGGCACAAACGAGCAGCATAATCTGGCCTTCGTATTTCAAGATCCTGCCCTGATGCCCTGGGCCAACGTTGTGGACAATATCCATCTGCCCCTAAAGCTCAAGGGGCAGTCCCTACGCTCCGTCCGCCCGCAAATCCAATCAGTGATTAATACCGTTGACCTTGATGGCTGTGAGTATAGATATCCTCGCCAGCTATCGGGCGGAATGAAAATGCGAGTATCCATAGCCCGCGCCCTGGTGACTAAACCACAGATATTACTGATGGATGAACCCTTTGGTGCCCTGGATGAAATGACCCGTAGCCGATTGAACAGTGACCTGCTGCATCTATGGGAAGCCAACCATTGGACTATCTTATTTGTTACCCACAATATCTATGAAGCCGTCTATCTCTCCACGAGGGTCATCGTTATGGCCGCCCGCCCTGGCAGAGTGGTAGCGGATATTCCTATCGAAGCTTCCTATCCAAGGCCAAATTCGTTTCGCACATCGTCACAGTTTAATCATTATTGTCGAGAGATTATGGCAATCCTGTCAGAGGAGAAAAGTATTGGTGTGGGCTAACGTTCAGTGCCCACCGTAATTAAACAACATAATAATAGAGAATGAAAAAGCAGGTGACACAGGTGTTTGGCAAGAAAAAATCAGAAGCAATTTGGAGTTGGTTGGCACCGGCCTTCGTGGGTCTAGTCACTGTTGTTGGCTGGGATGTTTTTGTGCGAATTACCAATGTTCCTCCCTATTTATTACCAGGACCAGGGGTAGTCATTAAAACCCTCATAGAAGAATGGGGAGATTTATTTCCATCGCTTCTGATTACAGTTCAAATTACGGTGATGGCATTCTTAGCCGCTGTTGTGTCAGGGGTGTTAATTGCAATCCTATTTGCTCAGAGTAAGTGGGTGGAGCGTAGTTTTTTTCCCTATGCAGTGATTTTGCAAACGACGCCGATTGTTGCGATCGCACCCCTAATCATTATCTGGCTTCAAAACAACACCTTTATGGCCCTGGTAGTTTGCGCCTGGATTGTGGCCTTCTTTCCCATTGTGTCCAATACGACCTTAGGGCTCAATAGCGCTGACCATACCCTGCAAAATCTATTTGAAATCTATGGCGCATCCCGTTGGCAAACCCTAATTCATTTACGATTACCCAGCGCCCTACCCTACTTTTTAGGCGGATTGCGCATTAGTGGTGGTCTTGCATTAATTGGGGCCGTGGTTGCTGAATTTGTCGCCGGTACCGGGGGAACTCGCTCCGGCATCGCCTATCAGATTCTAATTTCTAGCTTTAATCTCCAAATTCCTCGAATGTTTGCTGCATTATTGATGACAACAGTATTGGGCGTTGCCATCTTTGTGGGGCTAACAATATTGTCAGATCGGTTACTGGCCCATTGGCATGAAAGTGCTATCAAACGAGAAAATTAACTGCGAGGAAACCTATGCGTGGATTTGTCAATGTACCTGATAGCAATCATTATTGGCTAGCTCATGGTCGAGTCCCGCTGTGCTTGCTAGGTGATAATGTCACTCTAGAACCCATTGCAAATTTACGGGTATTTCCACACCAGGAAGACTTGGTGGATGTGGATGTGGAGGTAAAGGGGGGCGAGATTGCAACCATTGCCCCTCCAGGTACAACAGATTTTGACAACAAACCTGTTGTAAATCTCCAACAAGGGTTAATCTGGCCCTGCTTTGTCGATATGCACACCCATCTCGACAAGGGACACATTTGGCCCCGCTGCCCTAACCCCGATGGCACCTTTGCCAAAGCCTTAGAAACAGTCCGTAACGACCATAGTAACTGGCACGCTGACGAGTTATACCAGCGCATGGAATTTGGTCTGAAATGCAGCTATGCCCATGGCACCCAGGCAATTCGTACCCATCTAGATAGTTTTGGGCCATTGGGAAAAACTAACTTTGAAGTCTTTGATCAACTGCGACGTCAGTGGGCAGAGCGCCTTACCCTACAGGCTGTTTGCCTCGTATCTCTAGACTATTTCCTTACCCCTGAGGCAGATCCGTTAGCCCAACTCGTGGCAGAGTTTGGTGGCATACTGGGGGGCGTTACCTACATGAATAATGAGTTGGTAGCCCAGCTAGATCAAGTGTTTACCTTAGCCAAACGCTATGGACTAGATCTAGATTTTCATACCGATGAGAGTCTTAATCCTGACGATATTACTCTTCGCTATGTGGCAGAAGCAGCTCTGCGTCATGACTTTCAGGGAACTATCACCTGTGGCCACTGTTGTAGTCTTTCTGTACAATCTGCCGATGTGGTGGAAAAAACCTTAACCCTGGTTAAAGCCGCTAACATTGGCATTGTCAGTTTGCCCATGTGCAACCTGTACCTGCAGGATCGTCAAATAACCCATACACCTCGATATCGAGGTGTTACACTGCTCCATGAGATTCACCAGCGGGAAATTCCGGTTGCCTTAGCTAGCGATAACTGTCGCGATCCGTTCTATGCCTATGGCGATCACGATGGGTTAGATGTGTTTAAGCAGTCGGTTCGCATTGGCCATCTGGATCGTCCGTTTGATCATTGGCCAAGAAGCTTGACCAACAAGCCTGCCCAACTAATGGGGCTATCTTTAGGAACTCTAGCATCGGGCCACCCAGCCAATCTGATTTGCTTTCAGGCCCGTACTTTGAATGAGTTAGTGGCCAGGGGCCAGGACGATCGCGTCGTTATTCGTCAGGGCCAACCCATTGATACTAAACTGCCAGATTATCGGGAGCTAGATATATTGTTTTGAACTATTCCATTAGAGTGGTGTGCATAGCAACCTTAGCTGCTAACTTTTGAGTTGGTCATGGCTTTGGCCAAACCCTAAGACAGCTATGCTATTTGCGATCGCATACACAGACACTAATTCCTACGAATCAGGACAATGTATTCAAAAGCTGAATTTTTGAGCTAAACGCAGCTATTAGTTTCCTCGCAGGCAAGTTACCCAGTATGCAACCAAATGAAAAGGATCAAGCGTCTAAACGTGTCAATGAAATGTGCGCCGCTTCTGATACTTGAGG
>JAHQVZ010000263.1 GCA_019634055.1 Leptolyngbyaceae cyanobacterium MAG.088 | reverse complement strand
ACTCCAGCACGTTCGTCTCGATAGATAGTTGCTGCCGTTGCTATCTGTCTATAAATTGGGTTGTTTAGCTGTTCGTCATCTACTGCGTCAGGGTCTGTATCGGCTGCGTCAGGGTCCGTATTGGCCTCTAAAGCTGTTTCTTCAGAAACGTTATTGTTTCCCTGACCCTGGGCTAACTTAAACGTGCTAATTCGTCCTGCTCCAATGGCCAGGTTACCGCCCACCGTCATCTCTAAGGCTGAACCATCAAGGGTGATTTGCCCATCAAATATAGATTTGAGCACACCGTTATAGTTAATGGGTAATTCTTCTAAGGCAATTGTGATCCCATCTGCCGGTTGATCTAAGGGGGAAAGTGGTAGTTGTCCATCTACCTGTAACCGTCCATCTTTCAGATTTGCCTGGAGCTGTGGAATGGTTAATTTGCCAGGAATAAAAGGAACCGTGTATTCTCCAAAGGAATATTGTTGCCCCGTTAGGGTCAGGCCAAACTGAACGTCTCCAGTCAAATCGGTAACGGGATCTTCTAAAAAGTTGCTGCCTATTACCCCTTGCCGAAAGCGTGCATTACCTTCAATGTTAGGTTGTGAAAGGGGGCCACTTACTTGTGCAACAATCTCACCACTGCCTTCTTCCCAGCGTATTTGTTCTTGGGTTACAGTGTTGACAATATCAAAGTTATCACTGGGGACAATTGCCTTCAGGGCTAGTTGGTTGGTGCGAGGTTTTACCGCTATAAAGGGTAGGGCATAGGGAATGGTGCCATTCAGCGTAATGGGTGTATCTGCCGCATCCAGAGATACGGCACTATCAACGACCAGGCTAGCATTACGATACTCGAAGTCGGTTTCCACCAACGCCAGAGGATAATCATTTATCTGGGCATTGTCTACCCTGGCTGTCCCTTTGATTTTAGGATTCTCTAGACTACCGTCAAACTGGGTGGCTATTTCCAAATCTCCTGCTGGGGCCACAGGTAAGGAGGGATAAACCCAGGTTGCTAGCTCAACGGGTAGTTTGTTAACAGTGAGTTGTCCTTTTAATTGTTGGGGGGTGCCGTTGCCGGAAAGGCTAATCTGGGTTTCGCCTGCGTTGATGTCAACCTGTTCTACATCAACATTGATAGTGGCGGGTTGATTACCGTTGCTGGGGCCGCTGGTGAAACCACCATTGATGACAAAATTATTGGCAGCCGTATTCTCTCCCCACTGCCAGCTATCTCCTGCCAGATCAACATCAACAGCGACCTCGTCTAAAGAGAGAGAACGACCTGCCACGGCAATAGTTCCGGTAAATCCACCAGAAAGAGCGGCCAGGGAAGGCGGACTGAAGGCAGCGGTTCCCGGCTGTGAACGATTGTTCAAAAAGGTGTCAAAGGCCTGCAGCTGTTTCAGGAAAGAGTTTTCAGATAAGTCGTTGGGGGGAAGCGCTACAGGGTCCACAGTAAGATCAGCAGCCGTAGCCTCTGATATCGGCAGTGATTGAGCCCCAAATTTACTCAGATCTATGTCCTCTAGTAGAGCGATAATATCTTCAATACGGCCTTGTTCCACGGTGAGGGTGCCGTTGTAGTCTATTTCGGGGGTGAAAATAGCTGTGCCAGACAGGGCATAACGGCTATCTTTAATGGCGAGTTCTCCCCGGCTGAGGTTAGCCACGCCATCTGCATAATTAAAGTCGGCAACAATTTTTTGGGCGTCAATGGGGCTGAGGGACGGTTGCTCAATGGTGAGACTACCACTGACACTGGGGTTAGCTAAATCGGCCAGATCAATGGCAGCACGTCCGTTGACAATACCTGCCACCGTTTCAAATCCATAGTCTGCAGCGGGTTGAATATTTAGTTTATCTAAGGGAAACTGGGTGATTTCTACATCTAATTGATTGTTCTCGCCACGGCCCGTGAGACTAAATTCTTGATAGGTAATGGTATCTAGTTCGTCTGTTTGAAGAGTCTCTTGATCACCATTTTGATTGGTTATTTTATATCTGTTGCGAACTTCAAAGGCAACGGGCCATAGCTGATTGTTGAGGGATAGTTGTAGCCGATCTTGCTGTTGGCTTGTGAGGTCTACAGTGCCGCCATTTTGTAGCGAAAGGGCAACGGGGCCTGCTAAGGGTTCAAAGGTAATGTCGTTGAGGGTGAGTTCGTCGAGTTTTGCATTGCCCGTTAGCTGGGGGCTGGTTAATGGGCCGCTAATGTGTCCGGCAAAGCTGGTAAATCCTGCTAGATGGCCATAGGTTTGTACATTGGCTGGGGCCAGACGGTTAAACGGGGCCAGGTTAATGCGCTCTAAAACAACGTTAAGGGCCAGGTCACCAATGGGGACCGGCTGACCCAGATCAACACCAATAGTGCCATCGGCCTGGATGCCAGGGGCCGTAAAGTAATCGATGGCTACGTTATCGCCTTGCCAGGCAAACTGGGTGGCCCAATCTCCGGGGGTTAATAGGGGAGTTTGGGTACCGGCCAGGGTGTCTGCTTGATTGACAGGTAGGTTGATTTGGGCGTTTGCGATCGCAGCCCCGCCCGTCGCCTGAATCTTACTCAGATCCAACTCATTCAGATTCCCCGCTGCCTCCACATTAGCCGTCAATAGTCCCTGGGCCTGGGGTGTGAACTGTTCAACAGCCACCTGGTCAGTGGTCAGAGTTGCCTGCCAATTACCGCTGTCGAGCTGCGCTGTAGCCGCAGCCGTCACCCAACCACCCGCCACCTGCAGCCGAGTATTGTTGATGGCTAACTGATTGTCAGCCAAGGCAATCTCCCCTTGCCCTGGATAGCTAGAGTCTGACAGCTGCCACTGAACATTGGCCGTTGGGGATTTTAAGGTGCCGGTTGCCGCCACATCAGCGGTCAATACACCCAATACCGTATCCGGTGGCAAGGAGCTGGGTAAAGCCACACCATAGGATTGGGCCAGGGTATCTATGGGTAACGTGGCCTGGGCCGTTAGCGCAAAACTCGGGTTGGCAATGTCAGCTAAATTAATGCTACCATCCGCCACAATGGCTCCGCCCGCCTCCGGCTGAATTTGGGCATTGTTGATGGTTAACTGATTGTCAGCAAAGGTCAGTTGTCCCTGCCCCGGAAAGCTAGAATCTCTCAGCTGCCACTGGGCAACAGCGGTTTGTGTTTCTAAATTTCCGTCTAATTCCAAATTAACCTTCAAAGCACCAATGGTGGTATCACCAGGCAATGCAACACCATAGGGTTGTACTACAGCATCCACCGGCACATCGGCCTCGGCCGTTAGCTCAAAACTAAGATTCTCTAAATCCTCCAGGTCGGCCTGACCCTCGGCCAAAATCACTCCACCTGCGTCAGGCACAATGCGTAGCTCAGTGAGTTCAAACGTAGTGAGTTGATAGTCAGACAGGGGTAATACAAAGTCAGCAGATACTTTGGCCAAGTCCAATTTATCCACTGGCAATGGTGCAAGGCTCGCCAGACGGCCCTGCACCCGAGGGTCACTCAGGTCACCGCTAATTTGAGTTTTCAGTTCAAAGGGGACTGTTTTATCAAGGGGTAAGTCGTCAGGTAGATCCAAGGTTGCCAGGGTCTGCACATCGGCCAAACTAACCTCAGGAATCTGGATGCTCAGGTCATAGCCGTTCTCCCAGTCCACCGTTCCCTGGGTCAATAGCGCCACATCCCCCAGCCGCAGTTCTGCTTCATCTAAGGTGACTTGCTGTCCTTTAAACCGCAGCTGTGTCTGAATATTCCGAACGGAGTCAGGTAAGTCCTGCACCACCAGCTGGCCATCTCGTAATTGGGCCGTTCCCCGCACATCCACCGATGCTGGATCCAACTCACCATCTTCATTAAGGGCAGCGGCCAAGGTCAAATTAGTATTTAACGTCCCTGAGGTTAAGCCTAAAATAGAGGGCAGGGCTAAATTCGCCCCTTTGGTCGGCAGGTCACTCACCCGCACATTGGCCTTCACGGCTGGATTTGCTAAATCTCCCTCTCCTTCAATTGCAAAACGGCCAGCCTCTACATCACCCGTCAGGTCAAAATAGACCTGTTTCGACTCTTCACCGTAAAACTTGGCGGTAATATCTGCCCCAGTGACCACCACTGGTTCCCGTGGTACCAATGCTTGAGACGTCTGATTTGCGGTTGATACGCTCAGCTGAGCATCTCGAATTTTAATGGACTGGATTTCTGTTGTAATGGGTGGCTCTTCATCAGAGGCTTCTGGCAGAGATAGTTCAACCCATTGGCCGTCATCTCCTTGAACGACGGAAAGCTCAGGCCGTACCAGGACGATATCGGGTTTAAGGGTTTTATTAAAAAGTAGCGATCGCACATCCCAACCCACCACAATTCGGTCTACGATGACCGATGACGCATCCGTAGTTGTCGGCGGAAGTGTGGTTTTGCCTAGCTGAATAGCCGATAGAGACAGACGTTCCAAATCGCCCAGCTCAATGGGCCGCTCAATCATATCCTCAACCTGGGCCTCGACCAATGGCAAAACCTTTCCATTAATAACCCGCTTGCCCCAAATCGTAACCGCTATACTCCCCAATACAACAACGGCTCCCAAGCCAGCCCCAACCTTAAGTAATAAAGCCCGATACGGTCGATGCGGCGGCAGTTGCTGAGGGGTTAAATCAGGGGACATAGGCCAACGGGAGCTATAAAAAGTGCAGTAACCTGACGCTGTAAAATTCAGCACTCAAGCACTTACCCCTTATATAACGAAATAAGTCCCTAAAACTGTTTGCCCTACGACTCTACTAACTTGCCTCTGGGGCTCTTTTTCGTCTCCCCAAACACCCATCAGACCCATCTTCCATAAAAACCTATGGACACCATAAAGAGACTAGTGCAGCGTCAAAGCTAAAAATTGGGATTGAGTCGATGAATCGTGAATCGTGAGTCGTCAGTCGTGATAAGGTTCAGCCACGTTGTAAGCGATTCTCATCGACCCCAACTCCTAGTCTTGACGGACCATTAGGTGCGATCCACGAGGTGCGATCGCTCAGTCAAAACGGTTTTCTCTAAAATTTATGGAATAGCGACTAATTTCTTAGTTGCCCTCTGCAATAGTCGATTGGTTCTAGTCAATAAATTAGGCGATCTTAACGCAGCCGGTTTTTGTTCGGGATTTTTGAGAAAACGATAGTGCAAAAACGTATCCTTATAACGGATATCCACATTTTCGCCCTGGCACAGTCGTTTAAAATCGGTGGATGAATAACCCATGTAATGTATTCGATGTATGGGCTTGAGTCCTTCCTGGTTATATAGAACTTGGTTAACCTCAACAAATGGATCAGAATTAGCACAGTTACCCGTGCGCTCCTGTCCGTTCATGCTGAGGGTGGTGTTAAATAAAGGACGTTCAGACCGTAGGGTCATATAGTTAAACAAAAAAGCATCATCCCACCAGCCCTGTCCATTGATCCAGGCTGCTTCACCCTGCTGTGTCAAATAGTCTTGAAGTTGATCCAGTTCAGCTGCCCCAAATAAACCCCGTTTGGCCCCAAAAAAGCTTGAACAGTGCAACTTAGCGCGAATATCATCTCTCTCAAACAGGCCCGTTTCCTCAATTAACGGAATATTAAGAGCCGCCTGTTTCCCAGTTTTAGCATGCTCCCAATCATCAAAGACAAAATCATAGGTCTCTAGTCGAGTGACAACGTCCTCAACCGACTTCATTGCCAGGCTATCACCGTCAAAAAAAACAAACCGTTCAAATGGACCGTCAAAGGCTGCGAATTTACGATGTAACTTTCCCTGATACCATCGAGGATGAGATGCTTTTGTCTGTTGAGCATGGGGGTGAGCATCAGCAAATTGACAAGCAAAACTTTCCCAACGTTGAATAGAACTGTGATCTTGAAACAGAGTCACATTAGGTCGCTTACTAATTTCATCTTTTACCCGGTGTAAACAATGGTCAAACGGGATAATACAAATAGGAATATTGGCATCAATATTAGCTTCAATGCTATTTAATAAAGCAACCAGCTGATCATAGACGGCATCATTGGCCAGAGTGTAAATTCCAAAGTCTTGCATGATTATCTTTCCATTGATTTTTTGTTAGTCAATCCCTGGGAAAAAGCAACCTCAATCAACAAGCTTTGCCAGTTTTCCTAGAAGCTTATTGAACCGATAATTAAGAAGAACGTCCTGTTGAAACCATGACTGCGGCGGATGACAGAGGGTATTTTTCTGTTCAGTGTCTTGACCTGAAATCAAAATGCAGGGCAAGGGTCGTCCAGCCTCTTTACCCGCAATATTAGGGCCCATATAGCGGGCAACCAATGCTCCACGGGGTTGGTCGGATGTACTACGCGGTACTCCATGCCACAGCCCTCCCTTGGTTAAAAACGACTGTCCCGCTTTTACCTCTAAAGACACCAGTTGGTGAGGGGCATTTTCAGGATGTAGCTGATCCGCCAGTGCGACCATAGCCTCGCCATCCCATAGGCTAGCATCGGCTAGTTTAGCTTTGGTTTCCAAGTCTGCTTGGCTAAGATTATAAAGATGGGTTTTGGGAATTATCTGAAGACATCCATTCTCTAACGTCATATCAGTGATGGCAATAGATGCATGAACACCGTCTACTTCCCAATTAATCTGATCAATATGCCAAAACTGCCCTTTACTTTTGGGTTTTCGAGTAATAACCTGACCAAGCCATAGCAAAATATCTTCCCCCAAACAGCTCGATAGGGCCGACAAAATAGCTGCATCCGTTGCCAGATCAAACACTAGCTTTGAAAAGATATGTGCTTTTCTATCGCCATAGGGGGGAGATAGGATAGAAAACTTTAGTGTTTTTTTACGCCGTCCAAATTGTTTAATTGCATTGGACAGGGTTTCTATATTCTTAGGATTAGCTAAGGAAAACGGCTGAGTGTAGCCATTTTCTTTAAAAAACATATGTTCTGCACTGGAAATGGTTGTCAGTTCTTGGTTTGAAGGTGACGATATCGAATAACTCATATATCTTTCTTAATTATCCACTATGGCTGTGCAGAATAGCTGGATTTAAACGCCGGTAGCTGTTGATCAATAAAATCTGAACAAATGGCCTCTAACTGTTGGTGCAAATAGCCCTTATCAACGATTTCTGCGAGTTTGAAGCGTTTAGTCCTTTTATTTGCATGGCTTTTTTGTTGGTTAATGGTAGCTATATCTATGTCTAAAAAATCAGCGATTTGATTCATTTTCGACTGAATTTCTCGGGTATCTAGAATCAACAACCGCTCCTTAGCCACTGAATTTATGACAAACTCATTATGGTCTTTCCAATATGAAAGGTAGCTAGTAAGCGGATAAAGCCCCATCTGTTTGAGCGCAATATCTTGCTTAGTAAACTGATGACCATAGCGACCATAGCGATAGTCTTCTAACGCTTTCCAAAATAATTTATTACGAGTACCATAATTTCGGTCTATTTCAGACTCTAACCAGCTTAAGGGATCTCTTACGGTTAAAATAAACTTTGCTTTTGGGAAACTGTTTGCTAACACATCAACCACATGGTGCAGGTAATGGGCCGCTTCTAAATCTAATGAAAGCTTCTTATCACGCCACTTAAGAATATTCTGAATATCGTTACGGGTATATTTCTGAGCCGCCCACTTAAGTATGTGATAGATCGCGTAGTAACTATGGGGCTCATGGGTCGCAACATAGTTACTATGTAACATGCCAACAATAGAATGGGTGCCACTCCTAGGTGTGCCAACACAATAAGCGTGTAAACTTCGCTCCCTACTAGCTGGCAAAAGAGTATTGAGTTTAGCGACTAAAAATTCTCTTTTCAGACTTAACTTAAGGCGATTATCTATTTTGCTATCAATGTCAGATTTTTCTGAAATATCAATACTACTTCCACGGTTGGAAAGAATCATAGCACTAAGAGATTTGCGACTAAGTAAACTATGGACTTAAATACTCACACTTCCCTATGTGCAAAATGTGCAAAACAATGTATAGCCTCCAATACATTAGAAGCTATAAAATTCTTGACCTTAATTTGCGGAATAACGCTTGAGAGCAATCTAAAGGATCAATTGTGGTCAATCCTGTATAAAATCATATATTTTGTAAAGTCTTTAACCTGACTTCATGAAAATCATATATTTTTCATGATTAGCCAGCGCTTTCCACAAATCAGATTAACGGTCAAGCTTGCAAAGCTTGACCGTTAATCACTCAGGCGCTGCACTAGCCATCATGCTGGTTAATGTTCCAATAATTTCAAAATGTGGGCAGTCACCGCCAAGCTTTCTTCAAACAAGACATCTTCTCCCCAGCGCTGTAGCTGTTGTTCTAGCAACAGGTCAGAGCGCTGGTCAGAGATGGCAGTTACTTCCTGGATGTAGCAGGTTTGGGCTCCACCGCCAGATTCCATACGCATACAGCCTGCCGTTTCCGAACACAGGATTGTGCAGCAGTTAGCATCGAGATTCGTCGAAGACATTCGCAATCCGGTTAAATCTCCGAGCACTTCACCCACATCAGCCACTGGAATAGCCGCTAGTTCCACCTCAATGGAGCGATTTTGCCTACCTT
>JAHQVZ010000262.1 GCA_019634055.1 Leptolyngbyaceae cyanobacterium MAG.088 | reverse complement strand
AGCGAAAAGCTTGAGATAAAAAGCGTTATAAGTTCTCAACAATCTAATGATACGTTAGAGCCATTGGCTAGCTGAGGGAAACATAGCAACTGACAAATGCACCTGTCAGTTGCTATAAAGCAAAACTATCAGAGTTATCTATTCTGTTGCTTTAAAGCTAGTGGTCTGTCAAGACTAAATTTCAGAATAGATGAGTGATCTGCTAAAACACGGTTAAACCTGACACACCAATCACTACTCACTATTCCCCGTAGGCTGAGCTTGTCGAAGCCCACTCACTGTCTCAACCCTAATTTTTAGCTTTGACGCTGTACTAGCTATGAAAAAACTCATCTGTACTCATCAGGATCAAAATCCATTTCGTCGTATTCTTTGTCTCGGTGCTCACAGTGATGACATTGAAATTGGTTGCGGCGGAACCATCCTGAAATTGATTGAACAATTTCCAGACATTGATGTTTATTGGGTTGTTTTTTCAGCAACTGGCCATAGACAGGAAGAAGCCTTAGCAAGTGCAAATAGCTTCTTAAAAAACGTAAATAAGAAGACTATTGTACTCAAAGAGTTCAGGGAACGATTCTTTCCATACATAGGCATAGAAATCAAAGAGTTCTTTGATCAACTCAGCAAAGACGTATCTCCTGACTTGATTCTGACGCACTATCGCAAGGATCTACATCAAGACCATCGACTCATCTCTGAATTAACATTGAATGCATTTCGCAATCATATGATTTTAGAGTATGAGATTCCCAAATATGATGGGGATTTGGGTAATCCTAATTTCTTTGTACATCTTGAGCCATCGATCTATCAGCAAAAAATTGCCTATCTAATGCAACACTTTCAAACCCAGTCTAATAAGCAGTGGTTTGACGAAGAAACGTTTTCATCCATTTTGAGGCTGCGTGGCATTGAGTCAAATGCACCCGATAAATATGCAGAAGCCTTTTATTGTCGCAAATCTATTTTGTTTTAGCCTATAGGGCTATCACGCATCCCTCAACGTAAAGGGATGCGTGATCTCAGCTTTTAACAGGCGACGGGTAAATCAACCGAGGCAATATCATGAGCCAGCTTCTGTAAATGTCGCTCCCTTTCAATAACTGCCAGACTCGGTTCTAAATCAAATTTAGATAAAACGTCTTTCCAGCGATAGACCCAATCATGCTTGAGTAAGCTATTCACTACATTTCGACGTCTGATACTTTCAACCTTGTCAGGTTGCGCATTGAGTTCTTGAATTACCCCAAGCACATCTTCCTCGAAAAGATCTACCTTGACGATGGGGTCTTCCCAATCAAAATAACGGGGAAACACATCACCCATAGGCGGCATCCCAATCAAAACTGTACCCGAAGCGACTGCTTCAAAGTAGCGGCTTCCAATCTCTTGAAAACCACCTGTTTCACTGACGGCATCAAATCTTGCGTGGGTTGCAATATTATAGCGACTTCTCTGTAAAAGCTTTGCTAACTTAGCGCGATGCTCCCGAGGGTTACCAACGTGTAATTTTTTGTTGTTAACCGTGTCGTAATAATAGAAAAAGTCATCATCTTCCTGAGAGCGCTGAAACAATGCTTGATGCGTTTCTTCGGGGCGACGTCCAACACAACAAACATCAATCATCCTCTGGGGTGGATCTGGATAGGGACAAAATTTAAGGGCATCAACCGCTGGTGCAAGGTAATTGGCAGGCAGCCCTGTAACCTCTGAATACGTCTCTACACAATGGGATGTGCCAGCAAAAATATGATCGAAATTTTTAAAGGGTTCGTGGGCTAAACGCCAATCATCAAAGTTTAGCTTCCACGTTTCCATGACGTAACAAGCCTTATGTCGGCATTTATCGCGCCAGTTTTTTACAGTTTCTAGCAAATGCAACTGCCAGGGGTTGTCGCAAACGACAAACAGCAAGTCGTATTCGTTTTCTAGCGATACTTTGGCGGGGAACGGTGCGATCGCGCTAGCAATATCTGCCGAACCCGTTGCATATTTAGCAAGGCGATATAGTTTTCTAGCCAGGTTGAATTCCTGTTTAGGGGCATAGAGTTGAGCACCCTCTAAGCCACAGATAACGTCCTCAAACTCATACAAAACACAATTAGCGACTTGAAAACGAAATCCTCGTACAGAGATGACTAAAATACGGGGTGCGTTTTCTTTATTTTCAACTAATGTATCAATCAACATAACTACCTGGATAGATACCCTCAAAAGAAGAATATGGCAATGCTTTAGAAGATGTCATTCTTGAGCACGTTCAAAGCACATATCATCCCTAAGTAATAAACGTTATTTGTTCAATAGATGTTCCTTCAATTGATGTTTGTTAACCTTGACAGCCCTTTGATAGATAAGAACTTGATGGGGCTGGCTTTGCAGGAACGGTTGGTTGGCTTATAAAAAGCCTGGCTGATAGCGTCCGATAGCGTCCGATAGCGAAGGGCAATCACAAGGGATTGCCCTTAAAGGATTTGCCCATTTTTATCAGGGTTAAGGAATTTAGATTTAGTATTCGTCTAAATTTCCTCTACTTCCAATATTCCCTACCAGATTCTTCTTCTGACGTTTCAGCACGGATGAAAATAGTCGATCTTAAAAATCTACGTTGTCTGGTGTACGAGGAAACGGAATCACATCACGAATGTTGGCCATACCTGTCATAAACTGCACCAGCCGCTCAAAGCCTAGACCAAAGCCTGCATGGGGTACCGTGCCATAGCGTCGCAAATCTAAGTACCACCAGTAGTCTTCTTTGGGTAATCCTGCTTCCAAGATACGGTTTTCTAATATATCCAAACGTTCTTCCCGCTGAGAACCGCCGATGATTTCTCCGATGCGTGGGGCTAATACATCCATGGCCGCCACCGTTTTGCCGCCGTCATTGAGACGCATGTAGAAGGCTTTAATCTCCGTGGGATAGTCTGTCACAATCACTGGCTTCTTAAAATACTCTTCGGCCAGGTAGCGTTCATGCTCTGACTGCATGTCTAAGCCCCAGGAAACAGGGTATTCAAATTGCTTATCGCACTTTTCTAGCAGATTAATGGCATCGGTATAGGTGATGCGTTCAAACTCATTATTGATGATATTGTCAGCAGTTTCTAATACTGTTTTTTCAATGCGCTTGTTGAAGAATTCCATGTCGTCGGCACAGTCTTCTAACACCCGCTTAAACACAAATTTGAGAAATTCTTCCGCCAGGTCCATGTTGCCTTCGAGATCGCAAAAGGCCATCTCCGGCTCCATCATCCAAAATTCTGCCAGGTGTCGTGAAGTATTTGAGTTCTCGGCTCGGAAGGTGGGACCAAAGGTATACACATTGCTAAAGGCCATGGCCATGATCTCGGCCTCTAGCTGGCCACTCACGGTCAAGTAGGTGGGCTTACCAAAGAAATCCTGGCCATAGTCCACCTTGCCATCATCCCCTTTGGGCAGCTTGTCCAGATTCATGCTGGTAACGGTAAACATTTCCCCTGCCCCCTCACAGTCGCTGGCGGTCAGGATGGGCGTATGGATCCAGAGAAAATCGCGGCTTTGGAAAAATTCGTGGATGGCGTTGGCACAGGCGTTGCGCACCCGGAAGACGGCACCGAGGGTATTGGTGCGCGATCGCAAATGCCCCAACTCCCTCAAAAACTCAAAGGAATGCCGTTTTTTCTGCAGTGGATAGGTCTCGGCGTCAGACTCACCCACCACCTCTAGACTACTGGCCTGTAGTTCCACCCGCTGCCCTTTACCCGGCGACTCCGCCAACGTTCCGCTAACGACCACCGATGCCCCTGTCGTAATCCGCTTCATGGCATCGTTATAGCCATCCAGCTTGGCATCAGCAATCACCTGTAGCCCCGTCATCGACGAGCCATCATTAACATCCAAGAAACTAAACGCCTTAGAATCCCGTTTTGTACGGACCCACCCTTTAATCGTGACGACATCACCAGGGTTACCAGATTTGAGGATGTGTTTAATACGCTGGGTGGTCATGGGCTACTTAGGATTTTGACTCTAAATTTTTGACTCTATATAAGGTAGCGTAGACCGGGTATTTACGAACCAAACCAACCCCGGCCAAACCAGCCTACGACCAACCCCAACCCCACAAAGCGTAACAACTGCCAAAAGGTGGTCCTAAATGTGGCCCAAGCAATGAACAACTGATTCTCTAAGGTCACTTCCAGCGTTTCGAGCTGAGTTTGCAAGCGATGTAATTCTGCCTGGGGTAAATGGGTTTGGGTGAGCTGAGTCTGCACCTGAGTTCGCTGAAAAAACGCCTCTCGCACCTCGCCATAACGTTGGCGCAGGGCATCAAAATCTTTGCTCGTTTCCTCCAGGGCCGTAGCAAAATCAGTCAAGTCTTGTTCAGTTAGGGGCAGAGACGATTTCATAACGCAGGCCTCATGCAGTAGATATAGACTTAAAGTACAGGAGAGGTCCTCAGGAATCTACCAGTGGATTTATTCCTTTCCCCACATTTGTTCCCACATTTGTAGGATGGGCACCGCCCACCGTTCGAATCGATTAACTATGAACAAGGCAAAAACAGCGTCACCTAATAATAGTGAGGCTTTAAATCTACAAGATACCGACCCATTAGTATTGGCCCAGGCATTGGCTAAGCAACTAGCCATTGGCCCCATGGACTGGCATCGACTAAATTCTAATCGTCAGGTACGGGCCAAAGAACAGGTAGCCGCAGCGCTGGTTTATTTGCTTAACGATAATCCAGACGAAGCCCTGCCCCGGTTAGAACAAGCCATTGGCTGGCTCAATCGCAGCATCAAAGCGCCACCCTGCCCTACCCATGGCAAACGTTAGCCGTCGGAATTCTCTTGTATGCCCAGATAAAGCAGAGGGGCTAATGAGTCAGCCGACTTTCCTGTGCGAATAAACTCGGCAAACTCCCGCAACATATCAGGATCATCTGCTATGGTCACCTGCCATTCTGGTGACGTTTCATAGATAGCTGCCAGGGTGTTGAGTTGGCTAATTAAAAGTGTCCTCGTTGTTTCTGGCCAGCTTAAAAATAATGCACCAGCCTCTTCAAGCGTTTGTACATCAGCGTCAGACTCAGAAAAATGCTTATTAAACAATAGGCTCAAAACCCCGTAGTAGGTATCTGGATATTGCGGTTCCAATGCAATAGCTTGCTGATAAAGTGCCAGGGCTTCTGAGAAACTGGCACTCTGTCCCTCTAATGCCCTGGCATCGATGACTAATTGCTCATATCGGGTTAATGCCCCTACCGTAATCGAACAACTGCCAGTTTCATCAAATTCTAGGGGCAGCCAGTAGTTGTATGTACCATCTTGATGTACCTGCCAGATACTCGCTTGATCATACAAGTGACGATCTACCTGGTTTAAGTACTGTAGATCGTCTGTGGATTCAACTTGAGGATCACAGTTTGTATTGCCATCACTGCTCTGGGAACGGACCATAATGACATCACCAGCATGGGCTGAAAACGAATTTTTACCAGGCTTAAGGTCATCTAAGGTCTCTATTGAGTTGTGAAATGCGATGGCGGAACCCGCATTTATAGCCATCAAACTGCTCATCAATCCGATCGCCCATCCCTTAGCCTTAGTGCCATTAATCATCATGAATTCTCAATGCGCCTACTGTGAAAACCTTCAGCCACAGCCTGGTGTTTTCGCACAGTTTCCATGGGGTTTTCATAAAGGTCTGGCTCGGTACACCTCAGCTTTCATAAATCAGCTTTACAGGATCTCCAATCTGGGTTGCCAATATCTGGGCAGCACTTCCACCGTTAATGGCTAGCTCCACATAGCCATGGCTGCCGATTAGGGCCAGTGCTGTCCCCGGTTCAGTTTGTCCGTAAGTCCTGTAATAGGGCAAACGATGCTCACCGAGGATTACCTGCCAGGGGCGAGAGCGCAGATTTTGCCCTGGAATATTAGTAATTAAATTGCCAAAGTGATCACTATATTGAATGCTGCCGTCGTAGCCTATAGGCGTTGAAGTCGCCGTCCCAATATCCAGACAAACTAAATCAGCTGCTGATATCGATGGCCCTAGCTTTTCCATCGGTACACCATTGGCCAGATGAGCTGCCACTGGCGCAAAAATATCACGACCATGAAACGTATTACTTGGCTGGGACGTTAGCCAGTAGTCGGTTTGAGTTAGCGCTACAGCAGCCGTAATACAGAAGCCGGTCAGGATGCCATTATCTGGGACGACGACTGTTTGATGTCCCCTTGGGGTGCTAACTTGGGCTGCGATCGCAACTCGCTGAGTCCCCACCCCCGGATCAACAACAACAATATGAATAGTCTTTGCAGGAAAATAACTATAGCTAGCCAGCAAATTAAACCGAGCCCCTAAGATCGACTGCGGTTGAATATCATGGGTCAGATCTATCACTTGATTATGAGGGCCAATACCTGCAATCACACCCTTCATCACACCGACATAACTATCTTTGTGACCAAAGTCCGTTAACAATGTGATCAGGCCCATAGGGCTCTAACCCTCCAAAATGATACGTTTTCACCAATGAGTAATTCCTTATCACACTGTGTAGACGCCTTAGCGCTCAATAACATTGAGCGTCACATATTTATTTGTGCCGACCAAACCAAACCTAAATGCTGTGACAAGGACGCCAGTATTGATGCATGGAATTACCTCAAAAAGAGATTGAAAGAATTACAGCTAGATATGCCAACCGAGGAGCGTTCTAGTTGTATCTTTCGTACTAAGGCAAACTGCTTACGTGTTTGCCAGCAGGGTCCTATCTTAGTGGTTTATCCCGACGGTGTTTGGTACCACAGCGCCACCCCCGACGTGATAGAACGCATCATTCAAGAGCATCTAATCAACAATCAAGTGGTAGAAGCCTATGTTTTCCTGAAAAACCCACTGACTGATGAAAATAAGTTCCGAGCAATCAGTGATTCTATTGATTGATTGGGAACAATTGATTTGAACTTAAGGGTCAAGTAGTTGCTATGAACGCAATTGCAGCATCTCAATTAATAAGCGGCAAAGTTTTAAATATGTACAACCTTGCTATAAATTTAACTGGGCTTAATAAAATAACCCTGATTGATTATAGTGCGTACAGTATCATCAACAGGGATGTATACATGCTAAATGATTGAGCTTCGGCCACTTAAGCTTCATCTAACCAGGGTATGCCTGGTGGCTAATTAATACCTTTTGAATTTATTCCTTAGCATCTTAATTCCCATAGATTTCGAGTAACACAAGTACACGGCATGAAAGAAACTACAACTGGCGATCAAAAGAAACTCTTACTAATAGATGATGATCCAAATCTCATCTTGCTGGTGAGAGATTACCTAGAGTTTCGTGGTTATCAAGTTGTCACCGCAGGCAATGGTCGCGAAGCCCTTGATGTGTTAGGTGGACTAGTCCCTGACATGATCATCTGCGACGTGATGATGCCTGAAATGGATGGCTATGCTTTTGTCGAACAGGTCCGTCAAGATCCTGGTAAAAGCTGGATTCCTATCCTCTTTTTATCTGCGAAAGGCCAAAGTCAGGACCGAGTTAAAGGTTTGACCACTGGCGCGGATGTATACATGGTAAAACCCTTTGAACCAGAAGAGTTAGTCGCTCAGGTAGAATCATCCCTTAAGCAAGCATCGCGTCTGATTCATCATCAAACCAAAGCCGGTGGCGGTGCACCGACTATTCAAGTTCCGTTTGATGTAGAGCTTACCCCCACAGAATTGAAGGTAGTGCAATTTGTAGCCCGTGGTATGGCCAACCGCGAAATTGCCGAGGAACTTAAGGTTAGTCAGCGGACTATTGAGAGCCATGTGAGTAATATGCTTGGCAAAACCGGTCTTCATAACCGGACTGAACTAGCCCGCTGGGCAATGGAAAATAATAAGGCTTAGAGGAAGGATCTAGCACTAGCAGTTAACGACAAGGGAGGGCAGGTTATTTGCCGTGGTCCTAGCCTCCCTTGTACGTTCAAATT
>JAHQVZ010000034.1 GCA_019634055.1 Leptolyngbyaceae cyanobacterium MAG.088 | reverse complement strand
GCTGAGCGAAACTTGTCTGTTTCTCGGAGTTGCTGACTCATAAACCGACAAATTTCTAACAAAATATGGGGTCTTTGAGTGGTCAGGCTGATAAATCGCTGCTTTTCTAGCTTCAGCAACATACAGTCATCTTTAGCAATGGCCCCATTCCAGCGAGGGGCATCATCAAACAGGGCAATCTCACCAAAATAATTACCCGCTACCAGTTGTTTAATCTCTCGCTGCTCATCATCCACGGTTTTAACAATCTGCACAGTACCCGAGGCAATAATGTACAGGTGCGCGCCCCAACTTCCCTCCTCAAAAATAGTGGCATTCGCCATAAATTGCTGGGGCACAATCGCCTCATCAATCAAAAGCAACTCGTCTAAAGAGAGATTTTGAAACAGGGCGACATCTTTGAGAATAAGCAAACGATTCATAAGTGTGTCAGGAATAGACGGCTCTTGTAATGCCGTGTAGACATCTTGTAACAATGGGGCAGTGGGAAACAAATCGCGGGCGACGGTTTGTACCACGGGGTCTACATCGTTTAAAGATGCCCTGGGAATTTTGGCGAGGGCAATCAAGGCCCCTGCTCGCAACCATCGATCTTTAGACTCAATGGCCTCTAATAGGATTTTATAACCTTTGTTACGCAACCAATTAAGGGCTGGTTGATTGGCTTGGACAGAAACAACGCCATCGACCTCCTGCTCTAGCAGGGGTAATAGCGGTAATACGAAGCGGCGATGGCTTAAAGATGCCAGCACTTCTACAGCGTTGGAGCGATCGCGACGGTCGATGGCCACCAAAATTTGATTGACCGTGTTAACAGTGCGACTGTGGCCCAGGCTGGCTAAAACATACAGTACCTTTTGAATCAACCGCTGGTGATAGTCTTCAATGGCAACGGCCAGGGGCTGCCAGTTGGCATCACCCTGGGGAATTTGGGTCTGCCACTGTCGAGTGTGACCCAGCTGCTGAAAATCATCGGCCAGGTGAGCGTAAAGGATATCGCTAGCCTGACGGGTGCGAATTTTACCAATGGCTGCGATCGCACCATTCACCGTTTGCCGATCGCTCACGCTCAACAGTTCTTTGGCCTCGCTCAATCCGCCCTTAACCGCCAGCCAGGTAGCGGCCTGCTCCCTAACTCGTGGATGCCCATCCCCTAAAGCCGTTGCCAGGGGCATCAGGTTCTCATGGCATTGTTGCCATAGATTTAGCGCCGCAATTCGTACCCCCGGTCGTTCATGGGTAAAATGCTGCTGCGCTAAGGATAATGCCTGGTCTTGCATCCCATCTGGCATGGTTTCTCTAAGGTTGGCCAGGGTTTCAAATCCTAGCTGCTTAGTTTCCGCACTGCCCTCTGGCAAAATTCGCGCTGTTAGCAGCTCTAATAATGTTTTATCCGAACTCCGAGCCACCACCCGCATGACGGCTTTGGCTAAGCCCGCCTCCAATATCGATTGATCAATGTCTGTAAACAGGGCTCCATGGGTTAATGCGGTTCCCTGCAGTCTGGCTACCATGGCCAGCGATCGCAAACTTGGATCCTGATGTTGGTTAAAGGCATCTAACAGCTCACCAGCAATGGGCTGTTGCTGCACCATCAAAATTTCTAACGCGGTTAATTGGCAGGTTAACGGTTGTTCTAACCCCAGCTGTGCCTGCCAAGCTGACCAGAGGGCTGCGTCCTCTGTTACCCCTGTTTCCCGCGTCCCCTCACCGACATCCTCAAATCCGTCACTAAATAACGTCACCACCGCTGAACGTACTTGACGATCTGCCTGCGGTAACAGCGTCAGCACATCGTCTAAAAAATCTCCAGGTGCCCCAAACCGGGTAGCTAATTCCAATCCTTTAATTTGGTCGTAGCGATCCTTGGATTGTAAAAGAGCTTGAATCGTTGTTTTTAAAGGCAAAACAGCCTGACGACTGGCCAGTTGGTCCAAATCAATGGCATCGGTGCGAATCAGATCTTCCAACCCAGCGGCATAGAATCGGCCCATGGGGAGTCGCACCAGCAAAAACAGAAGCACCAGGCTAAACACCAGCCAGGTGATTTGCTCCAAACTAAGGAGATTTTCACACAGCCAGAGAAATGCCCCAGCGCAGGTGAGCCCCACGGCATAGATAAACCCATCCCCCAGGACCCGAATCCGCCCCATAAACTCTTGGGGAATAGCATTGTAATTAAGCTGATGCACCGGCAGGTTAATGGCTTTGTATAGGGCATCGCCGTTAATTTGTAGACCAATGGCCGCAGGCAATTGGCCATTTACCCCCAGACCGAAAAAGGCCGCCAGGGTAGTTAAGGGAAATAGCACATTCATACGGGCTACCCCGAGCCAGCGTAGCAGGGGCCGGGTTAGACCATAGAGCACAACCATTTGGACAATGCTTACCACCACCCGCATCAGCCCTAAAAAGCCGGTCAGTTGCCGTTGGCTAAATTCCTGACCATAAATGCTAAACCATAGAAACTCAGAGCTGAGGTAAATAATCACCAGTAAAAAGCTACTGGCTGCTAGAAAAATAACCAGGGGATAGCGTTTGGCTAATTCGGGAAATGACCTGAGCGACTCGACGACACCAACGGTTTCTATGGGCTGAGGGCTGAGGGGGCGCTGGGTGCGATCTAGATAGGTGAGCTGGAGAAATGCGATCGCAATGACCACCGGTAAACACAGCAGTAAATCTTGAGTATTCAGCCAGCGCGATAACCCACTGACCAGTCCCCCGCCCACTAACGTCCCCACCGCTTGAGCAATGCCAATGTAGGGCGCATATTGCTTATATTCCAGGGTATTGAAATAGTCCGTTAGCAAACTAGGGTAAAGAATATTGTTACAAATATCCCACTGGAAAAAGCTAACAATCAGTAACCCGTAGTAAACCGGTGCCGTATCCATAGGTAACGCCAGCCATAGCGCCACCACTAGCACCACCAACACCATCAATGCCCCACAAAATAACTGGGTGCTCCGAACCCGCTGGACCACCTGGCTAATAGCAATGTAAGCAGGCATGGAACAGAAGCCAATAAGAATAAAGGCAATGGGCAGATGGCTAGCCCCAACCTGACTGACAAAAATAGAGTTAGCAATTGCGATCGCCATCACACTTTGAACCAATACCGTTACTGCCAGCAGTAATAGTTGGGTCAAACGGCCATCTTGTAGGGATTTAAATGCGGTTAGCATTAACTGCCTTAGGTCATAGCCTCTCTATACTATTAATTAATGGTCATGACGGAAAAACCTGGCGGTTAGTAGTCCCCCCATCCGATCCCTCCTGTACCGTTCGGGGTAACCGATCGACAGGGTCGACCCGGCCTAAGTCATCTCCCGTACCAGCCCCCAAAGCCTTAAACTTACGCGCACTCACCAAAACTCTAGTTTCTAAAGATCCCACCGCCTTATTAAAGGTCTCAACCGTAGAGTCCAATCCCCGCCTCATCTTTTGTAAATGACCAGTAAACACCCGCAACCGTTCATAGAGTTCTCGCCCCAAATAACTAATCTGCTGAGCATTTTCCGTAACCGCATCCTGCTGCCAGCCATAGGCCACAGCCTTAAGTAAGGCAATTAAAGTGGTAGGTGTAGCCAAAATTACCCGCTGAGCAATACCCATTTCAATCAGACCAGGATCCTGCTCCAGAGCGGCACTAAAGAAAATTTCCCCCGGCAAAAACAACACCACAAACTCAGGACTGGGTTGAAACTGATCCCAGTATGCCTTTTGGCCCAGCTGTTGAATATGACGACGTACCTGATTTGCATGCTCCTTGAGCTTAGTCAGCCGCAGCCCTTCATCCGTAATATCTAGAGCCTCTAAATACGCCGCCAGAGGGGCCTTAGCATCCACCACAATGCGACGCTGCTGGGGAAGTTGCACCACCATATCCGGCCTGAGAGTGCCTGCCGTAACCTGTTGAGTAAAATCACAATGCTCAACCATTCCAGCTATTTCCACCACCCGCTTTAGCTGAATCTCCCCCCAACGACCGCGTACATTAGGAGCCCTCAGGGCTTTAGTTAAATTGGCAGTTTCCGTTTGCAACTGCAGTTGCCCTGTGGCCAGGCCAGCAATCTGCTCACTAAGCTGGCTATAGGCTGACAACCGACTACGTTCCAGCTCTTGTAAATATGTTTCCACCTTATCTAAAGACGATTGCAATGGTTGCACCAAGCTATCGATAGCCTGCTGTCGCTGCAGTAAATCCCCCCTCGACTGACTGTGAAACTGCCCAAGTTTCGTCTGAGCCAGGTTTAAAAATGTTTCGTTGTTAGTTTGCAAAGCTTCTGCAGACAGCGCCTTAAACGCTTCTATCATCCGTTCTCTGGCCTGGTGCAATACAGCAAGTTTCTCATCAGTAGCACTTTGCTGCTCCTGAAGTTGAGTTTGACTCTGGGCTAATTCAGCTATCAACCGACTATTTTCTATCCGTAACCCTTGCAATTGATCCTGCAGCTGCACCGCCTGACTAGCCTTAGTCTCAGCCACTGCTCGTTGAGTAGCCTCTGCTGTCAGCGTTTGTCGCTGTTGTTCAAACCCAGTTTGTAAACTACAAACCTGTTGCTGCAGATTGCTCAGTTGCTCATCCTTAGCATGCAACTGCTCAATCATGGTGGCGCGTTCAGCAACCAGGTCATGTTTAGCCCGTTCTCGTGCCATCTGATATCGCGACTGCCAAATCAACCAACTGATTAGACAGCCTGTGCCCGCCCCTGCCAGAAAAATTACCGGCCACTGCATAGATAAAGTACATAATTACTAATGCACCATAGAGTAACACCCCGCTCGTAAAATCTCCATTAAAATCAGTTGCTTAAGCATTTAAGGAAATCACGTTCATTCAAGCCGGTTTACCGGGTACTTTCATAAGAGATATGAATAAGTGTTGATGATAGATGCAGCTCTTGAAAAATACGACCGACCATAGAAATATAGCCATTGATATGGTTTAACCTAAACCACATTCAAATCCAGCATTTAAGTTTTTCCTATTAGAAAACTCAGGGTTTCAACATGTATGTGGTTTATGTTTTGATAAGAGCTGGCCTTTTGGCCCATCAGCAAATATCCAGTTTCATCCACCACCGCGATTCAGTTCATCAAGAGCCTTACAGGGAATGACCGTTAAAAGCCCACCAGAGAAACCGCTTAGATCTCCAATATTGGACAAGCTGCCAAACTACGGCCTCCAAAGTGCTGAGTGTCCCCGCCGGGCAAAAACTCAGCTAGACTTCATCATGCTTGCCATTGAGGCCCTTGAGCTGAATGCATCTCAGGTAATGTTAGCCGCCATCAAAGAACTGGGGCTGCAGGACGTGCTCAAAAGCCGCGTACATTTGTGGCGATTACGAAGCACCAATCCACTTAGAAAATTTAACCAGCGTCAACCTCTCTCCCTGGAAGAATCTAAAGCTCTGGTGCTAGTCGTCTGTTACTTGTGTCGTAAATTAACGGTACTGATTCGTCAGCTATTTTTAGGCTATCAACAACTACAAGATCAGCAGCTTTCCCTAGATCACCATTTTCGCCTGGCTAAGTACTTGCAGCGGTTTCGCGCCCATTTTAGGGCACGTATGAATCCGAAACGGGCAATGGTGCTTACCTACAGCACCGATGAAAAGCTCGATAAATTAGCACTTTCGTTATTAACTCAACTATTGATCTGTACAGGTACCCGTGGTGAAGAACGTCTATGGGCCAGTCTCTTTGACGGGGAAGTATTATGACCATCAAACGACAGTATGTGCTGCCAAATTGCAGCCTGATTTTAGAAGGTCTGAGCACAGATGCCTCTGAGGTTCTCTCCATTTTGGCTAACGCTGAATTTAAGATCGTTGGCATTGAACAATCCCTATCAGGGGGTACAGAATTCTTTAAGGCGTTAATTGTTTCAGTCAGCGCCTATTGTCAGCGTCTAATTAGTGGCCTGGATCATCCAGAACATATGGCAACCCAGGCATCATCCGTGGTAGTTGAACCCGATGAAGGACAATACCATCGTCTCATTGTTAAGCCTGAGCTACTAAACGAAACATCCAGTGATACGGCTGATGGCAATGCGTCTCAAAGCATTAAACTATCTACGGTACAGCTGTTTGATATGGCTGAGGCCATCGATCAGTTTGAGGCGGATGGCCAAACCTTACCGGATGTTTCAGTTGGCATAGAGCCTTTACCCCGCAAATATGTTCGAGCTGCAGAACCAATCGCCCAAAGAGCATTTCCCCCCTTATTGGGTATGGGCACTCTAGCCGTAGCCGCTCTAGGACTATTTTTCTTACCAGTCCCCGAACTCGTTGAGTCGGACCCTCTAGAACAGCAAAATACCTCTGTTTTGGAAGAGCAAACAGAGAGTGAGGTTACCACCAGTCCTATTGAAGATGCTCCAGAGTCTACATCGGAGGTAACAGCAGATGAGATTGACGCGGCTGCAGTTGATGGGGCTGAAACCAATGAAGTCTCGGAAGCGACTATTCAAACGAATGGCACCATTACCGATAGTGCTCAGCTAGTGGATCTCCAACAGCAGGTCCAAACGCAAATTAGCGATCGCTTGTCTGGTGATACTACCTTTGAGCAACCCCTAAGCTATCAAATCTCTGTAGCTGAAAATGGAGATATTGTTGGCTATAAACCCTTGGATGACGGACCTTCATTCACAAACGTAGATAGCACTCCCATCCCTGAACTAACCTACATTGTCGATGAAGCATCCATCGGGGCATTAGCTCAGTTTGATGTCACCTTTGCCACCGATGGCACGGTGGAAGTGGTGTCCGATCAAATTGTCACACCCGAACCTGAAGCCATTACGCCTGAAGCAGTTACTCCCGAAGATGTAGAGCCGACTTCCCTAGAGGAAGAATCATTGGACAATCAAAGCAATGATGAGGCTGAGCAATCATCTCTGCCTGCAGAAGGGAATGGGACTGAAG
>JAHQVZ010000261.1 GCA_019634055.1 Leptolyngbyaceae cyanobacterium MAG.088 | reverse complement strand
TCTCTTTTGATCAGGGGTGTGCAGTCCCTTAATATGACCGATCAATTGCGGGTTTTAGTACGTGCAGGGTCATTGATGGAGCGCTACTGTACCGAAGCCGGGTTAAAAAACTGTCTGGAAGTATTAGATCTTCCCTCCGGTGGCTTTTTTAACCAGTCCTTAAGTTGGGTGTATCAACAACCGAGCCATTGGCCCTTACTGCTAGATAACAGTGTTTGGCGATCCCGTTTGCCCAAACTCGTCCGAGCATCTTATAAATTACGCAAGAGTCAGCGACCCATCTTTCATTTCTGCCATGATTTGGCCCTTTCTAATCATCTTTTAGGAGGATTAGCTAGAAAGTTTACTTTCGCGTGTTTATCTCCCCAGGTGATTTGCAATTCTCACTTTACGGCTGACCATGTCCGACCAATTATGCCAAATCTAAAGGGCATCCTTTATCAGCCGGTGGACTTGAATCGCATTCACCGATACATGACTGATAACTCTCCCCCTCCCCACAATATCAGGCATTTGGTAACGTCAGGGGCTAAATTGATACTTACCCCATCTCGGATCAATCAGCCCAATATTGTCAATGATAAAAATTTAAGGGCAATCCCCCCGGTTTTGGCCGCACTCAAAGATAGAGGATATGACTATTACGGTGTGATTATTGGGGAAGACAGCTCTGCAGGAAAAACACGCACCCAAGCACTACGAAGACAAGCCCAAACCTGGGGGGTGGCTGACCGGCTTTTGATTTTACCCAATACGTTTGAGATTGAAGCCTATTACAAGTGTGCGGACATTGTGGTCACCCTCGCTCCACGGGAGCCCTTTGGCCGCACAGTGGTGGAGGCCATTGCCTGTGGTGTACCTGTGGTGGGCAGTAATACCGGTGGCATTAATGAAATCCTGCAAAACTTTGCCCCTGACTGGGTCGTGGATCCCCATAATGCACCCGAGGTGGCCGAGAAGATCATTCAAGTAGTCACCGGACAAAATACTCAAAATATCCTCAAGCAAGGGCAGCATTGGGTAAACCATACCTGTAGCCCTGAAACCTATGCAAGTAGGATGATGCAGCTCGTTAATATATTGCCAACAACACAGTCAAAATTATCCCTACGAGCGCATGCCTAACATAGCCCATAGCTGCTAAAAAATTTGTTGAGTTTTTTTGGAGAACACCATGACAAAAGTCATCTTTTTATCAGGGGCAGTTCCTCCCCAAACCGGTGGAGAACTCTACAACTACAAAGTTGCTCAATATTTTGCAGCGACGGAGCTAGAACAAGAATTTGTTAGCTTACACAACTATCGTCACTATCTCAGATTAGGAAGACTTCCGGTAGTGGGCGACTTGATCATTAGTATCATATTGGCCATCGCCCTTTATCGATATAATGGCATCTTCATCGAAGACCATTACTTTAGCCGCTATCTCGTACTCACCAACCTGATTCAAAAGTATATACGCCAGAATAAAATCGCTATTGTTGTCCATCTTTTTTCTCCCTACGACAGCTGCGATCCCTGTGTAATGAGACGATCAATATATCGGTGGTTGGAGAGGTTCTATCTTAGTTTTGCCGATGTAGTTGTGTTGAGCAGCGAATACTCTAAACGAGAGGTCGTTTCCCTCGGTATTGATCCCTCTAAATTACATGTACTTCACCCAGGTTTAGACCGAGAGAGATTTACCATTACGCCTCCTATAGAGGAACCTGTCCACCAGGAAAAAAAGATTCTTTGTGTCGCCAACTATATTCCACGCAAAGGTATTCGATATTTAATCGAAGCCTATGCCCAGGCAAATCGAGGTGAATTTAAGCTGCATCTGGTGGGCAATGTCAAAGACCATGCCGTTTACTATAAAAAACTACAAAAACAAGTAGCAGCACTGGGTTTAGGAGACGATGTCTATTTTCACAACGGTGAGGATCAAGACAACATTAGGCAATTGTATTCCACCTCCAATATCTTTGTTTTGCCATCCCTCAAGGAAACCTTTGGCATTGTGTTGATAGAGGCCATGCACTATCGCCTGCCGATTATTACCACCAATACATCCGCCATGCCCGATCTCGTCACTGATGGGAAAAATGGACTCCTGGTCCCACCCAAGGATATTCCAGCCATGGCCTGGGCCATATCTCACCTGATCAGTTCACCGCTAGTAAGACAACGCATGGGCGAGATCGGCTATCAAAGCATCAAAGATGCCTATCTATGGGAAGACACCTCATCCCAGTTTCTCTCGCTTATTCAAACCCTTAATGCTGCATCCAGTCCTGCATCCTTAAAACCATGTTAGACAGTTGTTACCCACTTAATCTGGCTGTTAGCCAAACTAGTCACAGACATATCTTAGTCATCACCCGCACGTTCTTACCAGCTGAAGGGGGCATCGAAGACTATGTTTATAGTCGTTGTTTACAAGACCCTGATAAGGTTATCCTCTTAACCGCAGGCGATTTTGATACCGAGTCCTTTGACAATCAACAACCGTTTCCAATTTACCGATGGTGGCTACCTGGCTGGCTGCCGACCAATGCTTGGGGACGGATTCTAAAACAGATTTTTAACATGGTAGGGGCATTTATGATGGCCCTCAGGCTCAGTGCTCGCTACGCTTTTTGCTCAATCGAGTGGTGCCATGGATATGACTTTCCAGCTTTGTTATTACTGACCTATTTGTTACCGGTCAAAACATTTATATACTTACATGGCAATGACTTGATCTGCCCGCTCAAACTGCCTGTAATCAAATCTCTGTTTTGCTTGACGCTACAACGGTTAGAAGGGGTGATTTGCAACAGTTCATTTACTGAGCAACATTTGCGATCGCACCTGCCTATCTCCCTCAACACCTACATCATTAACCCCACCGTCAGAACGACCAAGTTTCGCTCATATTGCCTGACAGGTGCCAATAACCGTCAACAAATCCGCCAGCAATATGGCATTAGTAATGAGGCAACCGTTTTATTATCCGTTGGTCGCCTCGTCAAGCGCAAAGGGTTTGATCGGGTGATTCGCAATCTCCCCCATCTACTCACCCAGGGATTAGATGTGCATTACATCATCTGTGGTCGAGGAGCGATGCAGGCAGAACTACAGCGTTTGGTAACAACATTAGATTTAGGCAAGCACATCCACTTCGCTGGGTTTGTCCCCGACCAGGACTTAGCCCATTATTACGAAGCCTGCGATGTCTTTACCATGCTGACTACCTTTGATGTGAATGCTGGCAGTATCGAAGGGTTTGGCATTGTCTACGCAGAAGCAGGCTACTTTAGTAAACCAGTGCTCGCCACCAATGTGGGTGGTGTGGTCGATGCGGTGCATCACGAGAAAAATGGCTTGCTGGTGGCCGCGAACGATGATGAGGGCATTACCCATGCCCTAGCAAGGCTTTGCCAAGATCCTAAATTACGAGAGAGATTAGGAAACATGGGCCGTCAATTGGCCCTGAAGAAAACACCTCATCGGCTGATCTATCAGGGTTAGCAAGATTTTTACCCCTCCGTTCAGGGGCAGCAACCCCTACTGCCTATCTTGGGCAGGCACAAGACTAGCCCATACTTCCTGAAAACAACTATCCCCATGGCCAAGATCAATCCATCCGAAATCCTCAAAAGTGGGCTCTGGCTCAGCTCTGGCTTTGGTGTCACCAAGAGCATTCGATTTATTGCCCAAATCTTTCTCGTGCGTCTGCTCACCCCTGAACAATTTGGCATCTGGGGCATGGTCTTAGTGGTCACACAGCTTACAGCTCTGTTCAAAGATACTGCCATTTCAGGCGTTCTAGTACAGCGAGGCCTGAAAAATAAGACCCTGGTCAACACTGTGTACAGTTTGGGCATCAATGTCTCAGTTGTGCTCTTCTTATTACAGGTGGCGCTGGGATATGGGGCGGCTCGTTTTTTTCAAGAGCCTCTGGTATTTTCGCTCACACTGTGTGCTTCGTTTAGTTTACTCATCAGTGCTGGAGCTGGCTGTCATGGGGCGGTATTGCAACGAAAAATGCAATTTCGAGAAGTGGCGATCGCATCGGCCTGTAGTAATGCTATCCGGTTTGGGGGTGCGGTAACGCTAGCAGCATTGGGGTATGGAGTGTGGTCATTTGCGATCGCAAAACTTGGGTCTAGTCTAGTTAAAACTATCCTCAGGGCTCGATTTAGCGGTTACGTATTCCACTACCATCCCATTCCCGATAGAGAGAGTTTGAAACAGGTTGGTGGCTTTATCAGCAGCCTGGTGGGCATCAACCTGGCCGTTTATGTCAACACCAACGGAGACAATCTCCTGATCGGCAAAATGTTAGGTGCCCATGCCCTGGGCTTTTATAGCTTGGCCTATCAGCTGGCCATGTTACCCATGTTTGCCTTTGCAGAAATGAACCGCATTAACTTCTCTGTCCTGTCTCAAAAGAATGCCGCCGACCAACAACGCTACCTTGGCAAAATGTTAGCACTCTGTGCCATTACCTCAGCTCCATTTTATGGCATTGCCTTTGTTGTCGCTCCCTGGCTGATTCCTTTGGTGTATGGTGCCCCCTGGCAACCTGTTGTCAAACTGTTTCAGATTATTCTGATTTTTGCCTATGCCCGAGGCTTTATGTCCATCCTGGGAACAGCACTCAATGCCCTGAATCATCCTGAAGTCAACGCCGCCATCAACTGGTTGCTGATTCCCATTTCACTCCCCGCGTTTTATTTCAGCATTCAATTGGGCGGTCTGCAGGGCATCGCCCTAACAACGGCTTTGACCATGGGGCTGGGGGCATCGCTCTGGTTCTGGTTGGCCACCAGCCGAGTTACCCGTTGGCATCTCTGGACATTGGTACAGCCAGTGGTGTTGCCCACCATGGCCACGATTCTTGTAGTAGCCATGGCCATGGGTCTCCCCTTAACAAATGGCACCGTCAAATATGTGGTACAGCCCCTGGTTGTTGGGCTTGGGTATATCACCCTGGTCTCTATTATTTCTAGAGGTCAAATTCCCCACATGTTGTTGAATTTATCAAAACAAACCCTTAAAGCATAGGACCTGAGTATCATGAAAATTGCATTTATTGTAGGAGAATTTCCTTTACTCTCCGAATCTTTTATTCTCAATCAAATTGCCGGACTGATTGATCGCGGACATGAGGTACACATTTATGCCATCAAAGGCCCTCCCAAGGATTGTCCCAAGGTGCATCCCATTGTTAAAGACTATGGCCTGATTGAAAAAACCACCTACGGCACCCCGGTACCACCCCGGAATTTTCTTCCCCGTCTAGGTAACGGGCTTAAACTCTTGGTTAAATCTGGCCAGGTCGACTCATTACGCTGGCTCCGACTGGTCAATGTATTTAAATTTGGGCGAGAGGCCGCATCACTGCGATTGCTCTATCAAGGTCTTCCCTTTCTCGATTGCCCCAGATACGACATTATTCATGCTCAGTTTGGCGGCTGGGGAACACTCGCCTTACGGTTACGCGATCTGGGTCTGCTCCAGGGCAAGCTGATCACCCACTTTAGGGGACGGGATATCAGTGTTCATCTACGTCAAAAAGGTAATCACATTTACGACGACCTGCTTAAACGGGGAGAGTTCTTTTTAACCAATTGTGATTTTTTCTGTCAGCGCATTCTCAAGTTGGGGTGTTCAGAAAATAAAATTTTGATCCATGGGTCGGCCATTGACTGTGACAAGTTCAGGTTTACGCCACGCACCATACCCGCTGACGGAGCCATCCGCGTCGCTACCATCGGTCGTCTATCGGAGAAAAAGGGTATTGAATATTGTATTCGAGCGATGGCCAGCCTGGTCCAAAAATATCCCAACATCGAGCTGAAGATTATTGGCGAAGGCCCCCTTAGAGGCCATTTTGAACAATTGATTCAAGAGCTAAATGCAGCCAACTTTATCAAGCTTTTGGGTTGGAAAACCCAGGCAGAAATTATCGAAATTTTAGATGACTGCCATCTGTTCTTAGCCCCCAGTGTGACGGCCCAGGATGGCGATCAAGATGCTCCTGTTAATACCCTCAAAGAAGCGATGGCCATGGGCTTACCCGTCATCAGTACCTGGCATGGCGGCATTCCGGAACTGGTAGAAAATGGGGTGTCGGGTTATCTGGTGCCTGAGCGGGATGCAGATGCGATCGCAGATAAACTAGCCCTTCTCATTGACAACGCAGATCACTGGAGTGCCATGGGTAAAGCTGGTCGACAGAAAGTAAACGCCCTGTATGACCTAAACACGCTTAACGACGAACTCATTACCATTTATCAATCCATACTTGCAGCCCATTCACGTAAAACCATACCGGCTCCCCAGAGCGCCATTACAGATATATCAGAAGCCATTTCTCTCTCTTAAATTGGCACAGTTTTTCCAAAATTATTGGTCCTTAAATTCCTGAACGGAGTCGATATTATGATAGTCTCATCATCCACATCTACTGAATCCCAGTCACAGGCCTTAAATCATCAATTAAACCAGCCAAATGTCACCATCGTAGTCGTTCCCAGGGAACGCTTTAGCTTTGCCCAACAGTCCTTAGAGAGTATTTTTGACCAGACAACGATAGCCTTTGAGCTAGTGTACGTTGATGGCAATTCCCCCAGTTCGGTTCAACACCATCTACAGAAACAGGCTGAGCTAGAAAATTTTACCCTCGTAAGACATGACGTTTACTTAACCCCGAATCAGGCCCGTAATATTGGCCTCCAACAGGTGAAAACGCCCTACGTTGTTTTTGCGGACAACGACATTCTAGTGTCTCCCGGCTGGCTAAAATCTCTGGTAGCCTGCGCCGAAGAGACTGGCGCTGATGTGGTGGGGCCACTAATGTGCCAGTATGAGCCCGCCCACACAGAGATCCATTTTGCCGGTGGTCAATCCCACATTTGGACCGACAAACTAGGGAGACGACGGCTGCGTGAGCGCATGATCAAGCAGGGAAAACAGGTGACTGAGGTCCGTGAGAAATTAACTCGAGGACAAACTGAACTGGCTGAATTCCACTGCGTTTTAGTGCGCCGAAGTATCTTTGAGCGCATTGGTCAGCTAGATGAAAAAATCCTCTGCACCAAGGAACATCTAGACTTTTGCATGACGGTCCAAGCAGCCGGTGGCAAGGTCTACTTTGAACCCCAATCCATGGTTACCTATGTCCCTGGTCCTCCCTTAAAACCGACCGATATTCATTTTTATATGCTGCGATGGAGTGATGAATGGACCCTTAAGAGCCTAAACCGCCTGCGAGAGAAATGGGACTTGGCTGAAGATGGTTATTTTCAGAACAAATATAAAAAACTAGGCTGTCGCCGCTATGTCACCATTTTGTTGCCCTTAGCTAGAAAACTCACAATGGGTGTGGGGTCGAGAACATTAGCAAGGTTGCTATGGAAGTTAGAACGACCGTTTAATCACTTTTTGACCTGGCACCATCAACGACAACAAACACGGTTGGCCCCGGTTAAACCCCTGGCTCAGTCTGGTGAAGCCATTGAAATTGCCAGCTCCCATTAATCCAAACCACCAAAAATCTAACCCCATGAAAACCAATACTATTTTTCCCGAGTTCGACGTACTCTCTAGAAAGTTAAAAAGCCTGACTAATACAAAAGTAAAAGCACAAAAGCTCATTTACTTTTGTGGCCTCAAACGCTCTGGACTCCATGCAGTGTCGTTTTGGCTCCTGAGCCATCAAGCCAACCATGCCTTTATTAATAATTCACCCCTCAAACAAGCAGGGGACGGCTCTCCCATGGTGCGCACAGTGCAAACCAGTCCGCTGCCAGTAAAGGTCCAGGTAGGAGATCCGGTACGCATTTGCAAAGACCATCATGAGCAGACGATGGCCTTACCCAACGCTGTAAATTTACTGGTGGTCCTGTTCCAAAGTCAGCATCTATGGCATTTGCAAACCCATGAACCGCCAGTCTCTGGGGTAGATGCTGCCGAAGTTCAAAGAATTTTGCTATTGCGCGATCCGTTTAACTGGGCGGCCTCTTATATGCAAAAATCTCAGCACCCAAGCGATGTGGATGTTTGGCCAGATATGTGGAAAGAGTATGCCAAAGAGTATCTAGGCATCACGAACCATTTACCAAGCAAAGTAACGATTAACTATAACCAATGGTTTGTGGATCAGTTCTACCGCCAAACAATCTCTAAAGCTCTGGGATTAGAGTTTACCGATCGATCATTAAACGTGGTAACCGCTCACGCTGGGGGAAGCTCGTTTGACAAAACAAACTTTAATCAAAACGCCCAGCAAATGGCCGTAACTCAGCGTTGGCAAAGCTTCAAAGAAAACGACGCCTATCGGCAAGCATTTAGAAAACGCCTGGACATTGTTGAACTAGCTGAGGAGATTTTTGAGCTACCGCCTGATCTGGCTGAATTTGCCCATAGCCTTAAACGTTAAAAAAACATTGTAGAGATCAAGAATCCATGAAAATATTTCGGCACTCTAAACATGCTGTTTACTTCGCAGTAGGACTAGGATTTGTTCTCCTGTTATTAACAAAGTCCTATGCAAGTACAGGAATTCTAAGGGATCTGGCCCAACAATCAGGCATAACGATTGGAGCATCGGTCTTAATGGAGCCATTCGAAAATGATGCTGTCTATCAAGAAACCTTAGCTCAGGAATTTAACTCACTTACTCCAGAAAATGCGATGAAGTTCTCGCACTTGCATCCGGAGAAAGAGACGTATGACTTTACTAATGCCGACAAACTAGTTGCCTTTGCTAAAGAGCATCAAATGCAGGTGCATGGCCATGTTCTGGTATGGCATCGTAACTTGCCAGACTGGCTCACTGATGAAGATTGGTATCCCAATACATTAGAGAAGATTTTGAAATGGCACATTATTACAGTTGTTGAGCACTATCATGGACAGGTAGATAGCTGGGATGTCGTCAATGAAGCCATTGACGAGAACGGGGATCTGAGAGATTCAATTTGGTTAGATGGCCTGGGTTCTAGCTATATCGAAGAGTCTTTTCACTGGGCACATCGAGCGGACCCTAACGCTAAGTTATTTTATAACGACTATCGCGGAGCGGGTTTGGGAGATAAAGCAAATGCTATTTATGCCTTAGTGCAAGATTTGGTACAACGGGGTGTGCCCATTGATGGCGTTGGCATTCAAATGCATCGAAGCATTCAAGACCCACCGAATCCAGAGCGAGTGGCTGCGAATATTAGTCGATTAAATGAGCTGGGATTGTCGGTTCGCATTACCGAGATGGATATTCAAATTTATGGAGATGAACCTCCAGACGATGAAAAGTTACAAGCACAAGCACAGGTTTATCAAGACATCATGGAGATTTGCTTGGCTGCAGTAGACTGCACCGGCATCACCACCTGGGGGGTAAGCGATCAGCATTCTTGGATTCCCTATACGTTTGATCGGCCAGATGCTCCGCTACTGCTGGATGAAAACTATCAACCTAAACCGGCTTATCATGCTCTGACGGAGACCTTAGCCCAATGAAATGTATTAAATCAGAATGGTATTATCGATCTCGCCTGCTATCCCCAGCTCTCTTCCTCGCTGTTCTCTTGGGTTGTTCCTCAGTGAGTCTGGCTCAACTGTCCACATTGCCAGAGCTGGCAATTCAAGAGACTCCTATTACCCCTAGTGCTCTCGCTCCAGAACGATATAGTTTGGACGCGGGTGATCGCATCTATATTGAGGTGTTTAATGTGCCTGACTATAGTCGTGAGTATCAGGTATTAACTGATGGCACCATCAGTATGCCGCTGATTGGCGCAGTGCCCATGCGGGGAGTTACCCTGGCCCAGGCGGGTGACGTACTTAACGATCGCTACCGACGGTTTATTCATGCTCCAGCTATTTCGGTGGAGTTGATTGCCGCTCGCCCAATGCAAATTGCGATCGCAGGCGAAATCAACCGCCCCGGCGTCTATACCATTCCACCAGACGTAGATCCAAGCACAGTTACCGTTACCGAAGTAATCCAAATGGCAGGGGGAATCACCCAATCCGCCAATATCCAAAATGTTGAAGTACATTCACCCCATGCCCAACCTCAAAACAGCTTGAAAAAAGCAAATCTGTGGGCATTGGTCACCAAGGGAGATATCACTCAAGACTTACAACTCCAGGATGGTGACACCATTTTTTTATCAACCGCATCGACTAATATCGCTCCACTCGAAGCTCAAACGTTAGCTTCAGCAAGTTTTTCAGCCGATGAAATTATTGTTAACGTAGTCGGCGAGGTGAACAGTCCTGGGGCCATTCCTGTACCGCCCAATACCCCCCTCAATCAGGCCCTATTAGCTGCTGGAGGCTTTAATGATGATGCCAACCAACGGTCTGTTGAACTCATTCGCCTTAACCCCAATGGCACAGTGTCTCAGCAAACCATCGATATTGATTTCTCCCAAGGAGTGAATATAGCTGCCAATCCTCCGTTACGCCCTAACGACACCATTGTTGTCAACGATTCAGGATTGGCTACGTTTTCAAGAACTATTGACAGCGTTCTATCACCAATTACGGGAATCTTTAAGATATTCAGACTGTTTGGGTTTTAAAGAGATTAGAGCAGTCTTATCAAGTTCTTGATATTTTACAGTTATGATGATGATGCTCAGGCGCTCTATGACTCCAACTATTTAGGTCTGACTGGTTGAGAGCACCTATAGATAACGGCTAAGTAACGGTTCATATCTGACTAAATTTCGTCGGCTGCATAGGAGGTCATATTGGTGAAAATTTTACTCGTCGAAGATGACGATCGCATCGCCAAACCGTTAGCCGAAGATCTTAAACACCAACAACATGTTGTGGACTTAGCCGCCGATGGCTTGGCTGGCTGGGAGTATGCCCAGAGCATCGACTATGACTTGATTTTACTCGATCTGATGCTACCAAGGCTCGATGGCATTAGCCTGTGCAAGCAGTTACGTAACTCTGGCTTCAGCGGATTTGTCCTTATGCTTACCGCTAAGGATACGACTACCGACAAGATTATTGGACTGGATGCTGGAGCCGATGACTATATGGTTAAACCCTTTGAGGTGGATGAGCTAGCTGCTCGGATCCGAGCACTGTCCCGTCGTCCTACCCAAATACAATCAACTGTTTTACAGCAGGGTCACCTACAGCTAGACTTGGGAACCCATGCTGTTAGCTATGCTGATACGGCCCTGGACCTAACGCCAAAAGAGTACTTAATTCTGGAGCATCTGATGCAAAATCCAGGTCAGGTATTTACTCGAGCGATGTTACTAGATAAGCTTTGGGAATGCGATCGCGACTCCGGCGAAGGCACCATTCGCACCCATATCAACAACCTGCGCCAAAAACTCAAAAATGCTGGCAGTCAGCATCAGTATATAGAAACCATTTATGGTGTTGGCTATCGCCTCAACAGCCCCAACTATTAAGAGACAATCTAATGTTTTTTATTGAAAATCTTGCCCCCTTACATCCTGCGCAGCCAATTATTGCCCAAAGCCTGATTGAAAGAAACTCTGACACCCCATTTCCCCTCGTCTCCGAGCTTGAAGAACTACTAAAGGAACAAGCAACTATAGAATTACAGGTCGATGATTTAGAGAATCGGGTATCAAATTTGGAAGACGAACAAGTATCTCCTATAACTACCCTATCGGGAGAAGCTGTCTTTGGTATCAGTGATGTTGCCGGTAATGATGTCAACGACAATAGCAGATTTGACAGAAGCATTGAACTTGTTTTTGGAGTCTCATTTACAGGAGACGATCAGTTAGAAATTGGCATCGAAGCCGGTAGCGCAGGAGAATTTAACTTCAACGATGAAATTACAGCCGAAGGACAGCTCAGCTTTTTGACCGATACGGAGGATAACGTTGAGTTGAGCGAACTGTCCTACGAGTTTCCCATTGGTGACGATGGCAGCGTATACATTTCAACCACAGGGGACGATCTAGAAGACTTCAATCCTCTTTTAGAAGATGGTCTCATCGGGTCAATTTCTGAGTTTGGTAGCGAAAACCCTATCCACAGCTTGATAGAAGATGTAGGCATTCAAATAAATTATGAGCCCATCGATGATGTAGAAATTGGCATTGGTTACTTTGCAGAAAGCGCTAGTGATGCATCGACAGGATTATTTGACCGTAACAACAGTGCCTTTGTCCAGGTTGGCTATGAGCCCAGTGATGAACTGCTTTTGGGTTTTACCTATGTGCATACCAACAACGATAGTAGCCTGGAAACAGATACCGGCAGTTTTCGTTCCCAAATTGATGTGGAACAGCCCGTTATTGGTAACTCCTATGGTCTATCAAGTAGCTGGGCACCGGATGACTGGCTACGGGTAGGTGGATGGGTCGGTTACACCAATGCCAGAGTCATAGATGAGGGCGACGCTTATATTTTGAACTATGCCCTCACACTTGCCTTTCCAGACCTTGGGGGAGAAGATAATCTGTTGGGGATTATTGTTGGGCAAGAACCAAAGTTAGTGGGCACGAGCAGCGGGTTTACCATTGATGACCGCCGTAGTGACCCCGATACCTCTTTCCACATTGAGGCATTTTATACCCATCAGCTAAATGATTTTCTCTCAATTACCCCTGGGTTTATCTGGCTCACCGCACCTGACCATAATAATGACAATGATGATATCGTCCTCTTTACGGTGAGAACTGCCTTTGAGTTTTAGTTAAACGTGTAAGAATTACGCAATGTATACCATGGTGGACGACGAATGGGTAATGTCATAATGGGTTTAAAGGGCAACAGGAATTTAACGCGGTGTTCAAGCAGATTCAAACTCGGTTGTTGTTGTCTTACCTGGCGGTATTGACTGTGGTGCTGGGGGTGTTTGCGATCTCAGTCCGCACCACATTTGCCTATAACCTCAACCATCAACTCAACAACCGATTAGCGACCTTAGCCCGCTCAGCTGCGCTTGAACTCGAACTTGACGGTGGCACCCTCAGCGTTGACCTTGAAAATATTACCAATGAAAATCAGGCTGTACAATGGTTTGATGAAGACGGCACCCTTATAGAAAGCCAGGGCCAATATGTCGCAACCCTTCCCTTAAAGCAAGAACCTTCATTTCAAACCCAGCAACATCCTTATCCAGTTAAGGCATTAACCATTCCGGTAACTGATGAGAATAAAGGGCTCTTTCTAGGTTATACCCGAGTGAGCGAGTCCACTGTTGCCTTTAACAACACATTACGAACTCTGGATATAGGCTTAGGCAGCGGCATTATTGCGGCCCTCGCGCTGAGTACCTTGGGTGGGCTATGGCTGACACGACAGGCCATGAGTCCTATTGAAAATAGTTTTCGCCGACTGCAACGATTCACATCTGATGCGTCCCATGAACTACGCAGTCCACTGATGGCTATTCAAACCAACGCCACTGTAGCTCTAAAATATCCAGAGAATATGAGGACTTCAGATGCTGAAAAGTTTGGGGCTATCAAGAGTGCCTCCAAGCAAATGAAAGCGCTTACAGAAGATTTACTGATGCTGGCTAGGTTAGATCAAGAAACCGTTGTTAAGCACACTGCCTTTAATCTCTCCCCAGTTCTAGAGCAGTTACATACCCTGTATCAACCCCAAGCAAGTACAGAACAAATTAATTTTCAGGTTAAGTTTGAACCAAACTTACCTACCGTTGGCAACAAGATACAAATCACTCGCTTACTAACTAATCTAATTGATAATGCCTTACGCTATACACCTGAAGGTGGAATGGTTACTGTCACTGCTAAGTCTTCACCAACAAAACTTATCATCAGTGTTGAAGATACCGGCATAGGCATAGCCCCTGGCCACTTAGACCATATTTTTGATCGGTTTTGGCAGGCTGATCAAGCCCGTGCCTATAAAAAAGATGGTGCAGGCTTAGGTCTGGCTATCGCACAAAATATTGCCCACAGCCATGGTGGTGAGATTAAAGTTATAAGCCATCTTGGACAAGGTAGTTGTTTTACTATTGAGCTACCAGCGGGCTAGAGTTATCAAATGAGTATACATTCGGCTGAATTTTAAATTAGACTTAATTACTCAGTATCTCCACCTGGGACCTGAATACTACTCGCTTGCTCTATCTCATTATCATCAGATCCACCTTCCGTGTAAAGCACCTCTCCAGTACCAGCATCAACGTATATTTCCTGTCGCCCAACTACAACTTCGTAAACCAGGTTGCCATCTTCATTTTCAAGCTCGACGGTATGGGCCTGTTCGCCAGCAAACGCTTCACCCGCTTGCAGAGCTTCCAAAATAAAGACCGTTGCAAGAGATTGTAACTGCAGAAATTCTGTGACTTCTTCTAAATCTTCTTGGTCATCAGTTCCTCTAAGATCATCAATGGATACAATCTCACCCGTAACGGCGTGAACAAAAATCTCCTGGCCATCAATACCGACTTCAATAACTGGCTGCCCGTCTTCTTTTTCTCGTTCCATACTATAGGCTTGTTTGCCATCAATCATTGCTTCTGCAATAGCTAACGCTTCTGGAAACGTTACTTTGAATTCTGCTTGAGGCACTGATTCCGATGAGATGTCAGGAATTTCTTCTTCTATACAAGCTGTGATGTTCAAAACAGCCAGGCTAATCAAACCTAATTTGAACCACTGTTTTTCAAACATAGTGCTAAGCCCGCCACCCAATAAATACTGAATACTCAAATACTAGCAATCAAAAGTCAAGAACTTAGTAAGACGACAATGAACTTATACCTAGAACGTACATAAAAAATCAGTAAAGAACCTTTACTCCCCCTAAAATTAGGATAGAGCTGTGAGAGCGTAAGCTAGAGTCCATTAGGGGAAATGCAATAAACTCAGGAACTACAGTCTAACTACTTCAGCTATTTGCACACATCCATACGCTGAAGAATCCAATATCTCATCAAGTTCCAGAGTCATGGAAGTCTATATCAGATATTCGCTCATCTTTGAGTCTTCCTAACTTTTAGGCAGAAGTTAGGAAGCTCAGCGGCATTTCTAAGATGGGTAGTATGTCTTGATTATTAATCCAAATCTATAAGCCCATGCTTGTTCATCATGTCCACCAATTTCATCTTCATACTTAAAAAGATCCTTCCCCAGAATGTAGCCATATTCTTTGCCGAGTAGATGAATCATTTCTTTGCTCCTGTCAGTAGCTTGAGCTTCAATAAACGAGTTATAAAATCCATCTGAGCGCTTCAGTCCCCAATCAATCCAGATTCTCGGATGATGTTTCTCTCTTTTTTGCAGGAAAGGATGTAATTGAGATATTAATTCTGATTCCTGAAGTGATTTTCTAGTATTAGCTAAAATAAGACCAACCCAAAACGATGGTGACAATGCCCCAACATTACCGAAATGCTGGCTATGTATACAGCCTGTATAGAAAGCAGCTAGGCCACCATGCGAGGATCCAAGGATTGTTGTATCTTTACTACTCTTTAAAGTGTTATAGGTAGCATCAATGAATTCTTTTACTTGGAGAAGATATTCAGAATATTTTAACAAT
>JAHQVZ010000260.1 GCA_019634055.1 Leptolyngbyaceae cyanobacterium MAG.088 | reverse complement strand
CATAAAATTCTGTCATTTTCAAAAATGTGACTCAGTAGCTTTGACTAAAACCCACCCAAAACATCTAACTCAATACATAACAACGCTGCTAGACCGGTTCATACCCTAACTGCAGCACTATAAATACTGGGATTAATTCCACAAAAGAGCACATGTAGATGTGGAGCAATGATATCGGGACCGGTTTTATCGTACGCTGCCTAAATTTCAGCTTTTATGGGTTTTGGGCAAGAGGGCGTGGAAATGATAGTGAGTCGAAGCTCAAGGGTTAGGTTAAAAGGAAGAGTGAAACCGCAACTGCCACTACAACCACAACAAGCCCAATAACCCATAGCAAACCGCCAAAGGATTTCGATGGCAGAGAAATTACAACATCAACCTCTGGAAACACGTAAATCGAAAAAAAAGTATCCCATACACCGGCTGTAACCACATTGCTTGGCTGCAGAGGCACTCTTTGTACAGGCTTGGGAAAGATCCAATTTGATCCCTTGATTTCCACTGTTCCTGCCAAGTGACTATTCTGAATCACAGGGGCCGCATCAAAGGTATAAGTCATCGCAAGACTGCTGAACTGACGTCGAATAATCCGTGTTTTACAACCAGCAGCAATCTGAATTTCTTGCATCAAGTGTGCCTCTCTAATACCTTACTGAACTCGATTCTACCCCCCATTCTTGTCATTATGAGCTAAGTAAAGTAGACCTGATTCCACCTCAGCAAGCGTAGGGTTCATGACCAGCCAGAGTAGGGTGCGATCGCAACCACCACTTACAAAGCCAGGTAGGGTGGGCAATGCCCACAAAAACTTATGATGTAGACCACCCCCTGACGCTCCAATGTCTTCAGCTATAGCCAACAGCTTCTTAACTCAACCTTTTTTCCTTCACACTGATAGGTCCAAGTCTGGCTCCCTATGCCTGAATTAACTCAAATATAAGCGAATCAAACGCCTGACCATTCACTTGCAAAACAATTTTATGCTCCCCGAGAATTAGACGCCTTGTGGTCATTAACCGCATAGGATGCTTCTTTTTCAAGGTGACAATCTCTCCCTTTTTCAGTTCAAGCTGCTTAAGCTTAAAAACTTTCTGGGTAGGCTTTTTGCCATCACTGGCAAAATACATTAAATAATCAACCAAAAGCTTTTGAGACTTATTTGAACAAATATCCAATGAAAATTCAAACGCGTCACCCACCTTGACCTGAGGTGTACTCGTAGAAAAATTGCTGATGACAATATCTGGCTTAGTGTCAAACCCTATCAGGTTTAGCGCATTCTGGTGTCCCTGCTTGGTTAATGTTCGCAGAGCGTGTTTAACGATAAAAGCCATCTCTTGCTCTGTTTGTTTCTGACTCTCAATCCAGCCCTTCAGGGTATCTATAACCAGGTTAGGATTGAGCTTACTAATGTCATTCAAGTGATTGGCAACGGATCGTGTCACATAGCGAGTTTTATCAGCATAGAGAATGGCCAAAATGGGTAAAGGTTGTCCATAATCAATGCTAACTTTCTGAGCCCAGGGCAGTTTTGGCCTTGTTCCTTCACTAGCCCAGCGACGTACATGATAATTCGCATCATTTGCACACTCTAATAGAAATGCCAATGTTTCATCAGGGAACGCATTAATAAAGTAGCGAACAGCATATTCTGCTGAAAATCGTTTTGTGATCTCCTTAAGCCCCCGCAATGAAATATCCAGATAATTAGCTTGACAGCCATAGAGAGCAACGTATAGCGACAGTGGAGAAAAAATAAAATCCCCAAAATCATCATCTGTTTTATTAGGGTCAAGCTCAGGTGGAAGCGACTCTAAAATAATGGCCAACGCTTCTGGGTAATCATCTGGCAAATAGTTATATAAACAGTTTGTAATATGGGTAATGCGTTCTTTTAGCTCAAGCTCTGGAAACGCAGAAATCACATCCTGATGAAACGATTGTTGAGCAAAACCAGGATAGACAGCAACAATTAACTCAGCTAAATAGGTAACTTTAACTGGATTAAATAACTGATCTTTAAGGGAAAAGGAAGATTTTGCTTTCATCGGCTTAGATAGGACAGAGAAATTAACAAATCCCCTAGTAAGCAGGTTGACCCAATTAGCTATCAGATATCAAGGCCCCCTTCCGTCCCACTTTCTTAAATGCCCCTTGGGCTATATTCTGGGGGAGACTAGACTCAAAGCCCCCAGAATTGGGGGTTTGGGGGCAAAAAACGCGAAGTTCAAAGGTTTGTTCATATCTTATAAAAGATTGAGTTCACCCACTTATTGTGTCAATTTATAATTTTCGGGTAGAGGAGTTTCTTAGCAAGATAGCTTTCAGACTTGAAACCCCATTCACGACTCACGACTCACGACTCACGGCCCTAACCTGAATCTTTAAAGTTGACAGTCTACTAGTCCTCATAGTTATTTTTTGAGCATTATACGGAGTTGTAATTGGGAAAATTGGAATTTATTTAATTTCTGTCCCATAGCGAAGACCTAAATGTAGAATCCTTCCCGAAGGTGGTACGTTGAGAAACGTGCCCTAAAGCCCTTTAGGGATAGTCTAACGCACTCGCTTCCTTCTATTCCACACTAGCAATGACCTGCCCAATATTTTGAAGTAGTGACTAACGCACCGCTCCCTTAATGCTCTGGTCTCAACACCAATGTGAAGGATAAATCCCCTCCACAATAAACCGATACACACTTGAAAACGGCCAGTCCTGAGGTGAGTTACACAGCCCATGCTTCACCGGATTGTAATGAATATAATCACAATGGGCAGCAAAATCCCGCTCATCACGAATCCAATGATCCCAATATCTTTGTTGCCAAAGATTACGTTCTCCTCGCTTTTGTCGTGATTTAGAAACAGGTAACCTGAGACTGCTGCTAATGTAGATGGTGCGTTACCAACTACATGGCCTGGTTCAGAGTAAATAACGATGATCACCGCAGAAATTGCCCAATCCATAGAATCAAGCGTATTATGTTGGCTTGCTACCGTTGCGCCGGATGGCGGCCCCAATGTATCTCCCAAAGAGGCATTTATGCACGATGGCAACGGCAAGATCATTGTCGCCCACATCGCCTCACCTCAAACTGTTCGCAATATCGAAAACAACCCTCGCGTGTGTCTGAGTTTCGTTAATGTGTTTACCCAAAAAGGCCATAAAGTTAGAGGAACAGCTACCATTCTCCGAGCATCCCACGAACGCTATCCACAACAGAAGGCGAACTTAGCTCAACTAGTAGGCGATACCTTCCCAATTTCTGCAGTGATTGAAATCGAACCAACAAAAATCGAAGAGATTATCGCACCAAGCTACCGTATGTTTCCAGACACAACAACAAATAAGATGGTTCAACAAGCGTTAGCCACTTACAACGTTACCGAATACCAAAACGATGGCCAAGATAATCCAAACGTGGATGGAGAAGCCAGATAGGGTGAACAGTCCATATCTGGGTGTCTAATAATTCCAAAAGGTGCCCTCTAAACAGTCTTGAAGCGTCTAAACATCCATAATCTACACATCTACTAATTGCGACAATTAAAAAATTATGTCCAGCAACCTGCCTAATGGAAGTGGTGCAGTTGTTTCACTGTGGCGGTATCCGGTTAAATCTATGCTGGGTGAGGAGTTGACTACAGCCACTGTAACCGATGGCGGGCTGCTGGGCGATCGCGCCTATGGCTTGATTGATCAGTCTACGGGCAAGGTCGCTAGCGCTAAGCTGCCTCGTAAATGGGGCAAGCTGCTAGGCTGCCAATCTGCCTTTGTCGAACCGCCAGTATTAGGCAAGCCATTGCCCCCAGTGCGGATCACACTCTCCGATGGCATCATCGTCACCAGTGAGCATGAGCAAATCGATGTCTTCCTTTCCCAACTGTTGCAACGTGAGGTAACGTTGGCCACCCAACGACCTAAGGAACCCAGTGTGGAACGATTGGATGCGCTGGCTGCAGAAGAAACAATTTTGGATATCGGTGCACTGATGATGGAGGGTCGATTTTCTGATTATGCGGCGGTTCACCTAATGACCACCGCCACCCTCGACCGCTTGAATGAACTCTATCCCCAAGGGCGTTTTGACCTGCGGCGGTTTCGTCCCAATATCGTGGTGACGCCAGCGTCCGACCAAAAAGGGTTTGTGGAAAATGACTGGGTGGGTAAAACCCTGGCCATCGGCGATCAGGTGCGCTTACGCATTACCGACCCCTGTCCCCGCTGTGCAATAACGACCCTGGCCCAAAGTGAGCTGCCTCAGGATTTAGGGGTGCTGCGTGCGATCGCACAGCACAACCAACTAGGGATTCCTGCCCTCGACGGCGAGAAACTGCCCAGTGCCGGCGTATACGCCTTTGTCCTCCAAGGTGGCACAGTCAGCCGGGGAGATACGGTCAGAGTTGAATCAACAACTGATCACTAAATCGACACCTATAGCTTGGCGCACATAGTTCAATGCATAGATGATCCCTGGAAGCTTTAGCTGACAACAGCTATGTGTATAGCAAACTGCTGTTGGCTTAGCCTTTCCTGCGGAAATATGCATCCAGCAGTTTGCTATACACTCAACATCCAGCCGCTAACCATAACCTTATGGCAACAGCTGGATGTTAATCACCCTATTTACGACAATTCATTGGCTGTATGGCCGATTGCCTACTCCCCAGGTGTCAAAGAAGCCTCTTCACTACCCTGGAAAAATGGAAAACCTAACCCCTTTTCTGCAATGTACTTATTTAACAGGGTGCTCACCACTGAAAAGACAATGGGTGCCAGGAAAAAGGCCAGTAGACCATGCACACTAAACCCTGGCACAATCAGCGTTGCCAGCCAAAAACAAAAACCATTGACCACCAGGGCAAAAATGCCTAACGTCAAGATCGTGATGGGAAAAGAGAGAAAAGAAAGTATCGGTCGAATGCCACCATTAACAAACCCAATGGACAGTGCTGCCAATAGTGCAGAGGCAAAAGTAGCGATATCTACCCCTGGGACAATTAAATCCACCATCAACAAACTGAGGGCTGTCAGTAACGTTGTAAATAAAAAGCCAATCATCTGAATGTCTCCCAATAGAATACAATAATTGACAGGCTGTAATGACTCGACTGCTGCGACTACTAAAAAGCGTCGATGAAACAGAATTTAGGTCGCTTCACCAACATTCTCGTCATGTTTTGCCAATGCCCACACGGCATACAGACTACCTGGCAACCACCCCAGCAATGTCAAAATAATGCTGATCACAAGGGAAGTACTCACACCGTAGGTGAGAAAAACACCCACAGGGGGTAACAGAATTGCCAACAAATAACGTAATGGCTTTGACATTAGAAACACCTCTTCGCTATAAGGCCTTTACTATAGGCCAGGTTAAAATAGACATTGGTCAAATGCACTAGAAAAATTTAGATTGTCTTAGCTTTTGTCTCAATTTTTTAAAGGAACGTGATGGGGCATCTGAACTCATCTATCCATTTCTGACAGTTCAAATGTTGCCACCTACAGTGTTAATGGGGTGCTTGAAAGTATTTTTTCTAAAATACCTATCAACGTGAATCTTAGTCGTATCCAGAAAAGGAACATCCCCACCATAAGAATCTCTCAGCATAAGAGGCAGCTCTGTACCTCCTAAAATCATCCCCTGAATACCAAAACAAGGGCCGAGAATCGTGACTTTTCCATTCATCAATTGTTAGATGTACTTACCGTTAAATTGTGCAGAACTACTATGCCTAAACAATTAACATTGCGCGCGCTAGAAAAGACAGACTTAGAATTCATTCATGAACTAAACAACAATCGAAATATAATGGCCTACTGGTTTGAGGAACCCTATGAATCCTTCGATGAATTGGAAGACTTATACCAAAAGCATATTCACGATAATACAGAAAGACGCTTCATTGCTGAAGGTAGCGACGGAAACTCCATAGGTCTTGTAGAATTACTTGAAATTGATTACATCCATAGAACATCAGAGTTCGCAATCATTGTTTCACCCACCTATCAAGGTAAAGGGTTTGCGAGAACACTGATCGCCCTTGCCTTAGATTATGCATTTTCTATTCTAAATCTCAATAAGGTATATCTTCTTGTTGCAGTAGAAAATGAAAAAGCAATTCATCTCTATAGTGAGTCAGGATTTACGGAAGAAGGTCGTTTGATTCAAGAAGTTTTTACAGACGGAAAATATCGGGATGTTATCCGGATGTATATCTTGCAAAACACGTTCTTTAATGCCCAGTAGCGCACCATAGGGAACTGCACAAATATAGCGTTCCAGGCGAAGATGGGCAGAGGGGTTCGACGTGAGCGCTCTGCCGAACGTGGACAGGTAAGGGGCTTCGACGTCAGTGCTCAGCCAAACGGTAGTGGTGTTTTGAACATATTTCCTACAAGTAGTATTTTCGTAAATTTATTTAAATCTTCAAAAGAGCCAAAAGTGTTTCCTCAAAAGCTGAAATAATTGCCAGTTTCGACGTCCTCATAGAATATGATTACTTACTCTTGGGCTAGCATATAAAGCTTGAACTATCTGACAATGGAAATAAGTAGATGATCCTAATTATTTTCCAGATATCGAGGCCCCCTCTTCCCTTTCTGGAATGTCCCTTGGGCTATATCCTGGGGGAAGCCAGACTCAAAGCCCCCAAAATTGGGGGTTTGGGGGCAGAACCCAAGCAGTATGACAGCTTGTTTGTATCTTACAAAAGATTGAGTTCACTTACTTACTAAGGATCTATTCACAATTAAATTGCCAACTTGTTCCTTGAAGACACGCCTCAAACTACAGATTGAGCCAATCCATCATCGGTAACTTATTTACGGATGACGCCTAATCAAAAACAATTGATAATTAGGAATGCATTGAGCTTAATTTGACAAGCTTAAGGATTGTTCTCCAAAATGTTCAATATTCCACTGCTTGGCCAGTACATGCCCCATGGCTATTGTTATCTGTGGAGACCCAGTCTGGTCGGATTGCATTTAGTATCAGACACACTCATTGGTCTGGCTTACTATTCTATTCCCATCACTCTGCTGCATTTCCTCAAAAAGCGCCGTGATGTGCCTTTTTACAAGGTTTTTTTGCTTTTTGCCGCGTTTATTGTCTTTTGTGGCACTACCCATTTATTTAATGTCTGGACCCTGTGGCATTCAGACTATTGGGTTTCTGGTGTTCTCAAGGCGATGACGGCCTTTGTTTCTACGTATACGGCACTCGCTCTTATCCCAGTGATCCCTAAAGCGTTAGACTTACGCAGCCCGTCTGAGCTAGAAGCTTTAAATCAACAATTGGAACAGGAAGTTGCTGAACGTCGACAAACTGAAGTTGAACTACGAGAGTCATCAACACGGTTGAACCTAGCCTTGGAAGCAGTGGGCATTGGTATTTGGGATTGGGACATCACGCATAATACATTGATCTGGGATGATCGGCTCTATGCACTCTATGGCATCGCACCGGAAGCATTTGAAGGAAATATCGACATCTGGACAAGGTGTGTTCATCCAGAGGATCGACCGGCGGCAGAAGCCTCTTTAAAGTGTGCTTTACGCAATGAAGCTATCTACGATTCCGAATTTCGAGTCATTCATGCCGATGGCACAGTGCGGTATTTGAAAGGAAATGCTCTGATTCAACGGGATGAACAGGATAAACCTATTCGCATGATTGGAACTGATTACGACATCACCGATCGAAAAGAAGCTGAACATCAGCTCAAGGAGAGTGAAGAACGCTTTACTAGTCTTGCCGCAACTGCTCCTGTAGGTATTTTCCGTGCAAATACTGAGGGAAATTGTATTTACGTCAACGAACATTTATGTGAGATTGCTCGGTTAACGTCTGAGCAAATGTTAGGAACTGGATGGGTTCAGGCTCTATATCCAGAAGATCGAGATGCCATTTTGGCAGAATGGCATCAAGCGACTAGTCAGAACCGTCCCTTTAAGTTGGAATATCGATTTGGAAGTCTATCGGGGCCAGTGACTTGGGTCTATGAAGAAGCAGTTCCAGAATTTAACTATACTAATCAGGTGAGTGGTTATGTGGGATGCCTTACAGATATTACCGAGCGAAAACAAGCAGAGTTAAGCCTACAAGTCGCTCAAGATAAAATAGTACAAAAAGAGGCTCTGTTCCGAAACACCTTTGAGCAAGCGGCTGTAGGGATTGTCCATGTCTCTCCCACAGGTAAACTCCTGCGTGTCAACCAGCGCTACTGTGATATTGTCGGCCATCCTAAAACAGAACTTTTAAACCTCGAGTTCCAGGTCATTACACATCCAGAAGATGTAGAGACTAATTTGGCTTATTTCCAGCAGGCTCTAGCAGGCCAGATTAAGACCTACCGCATGGAAAAGCGCTACCTCCGTAAAGATGGGACTGTAACCTGGGCAAATCTAACCGGGACTTTAGTTCGTCAACAAACTGGTAAGCCAGATTACTTTATTGGTGTCATTGAAGATATCAATGCTCGGAAAAAAACGGAGGAAATGTTGCGCCTCTACGAGAGAGCAATTTGCACCACACCTGACCATATGTCGTTTGTGGATCGCAATTATATCTATGCCATGGTCAATGACGTCTATGCCCAGAAGTTTGGTAAATCTAAAGCCGAGATTATCGGCCATTCGGTAGCAGAGCTTCTGGGTGAGGAGACGTTTCTCCAAACCGTAAAACCCAATTTGGATAGTACCTTTGCAGGGGAAGAAGTTCATTATCAGAGTCTATTTTCGATTACAGATGAACTACAGCAGTACCTGGATGTCACCTATACCCCCTACCGGGAAGCGGATGGAACGATTACTGGGGCCGTGGTAAGTGTGCGAGATATCTCAGACGTCCATGCTGCTGAAGTAGCCCTAACCTACCAGGCGCGACGGGCAGAAGCATTGCTAGAGCTACCCCATTTAGCCGAGCAATTGGATGAACAGGAATTTATGCAGCAGGCTCAGAACATTGCTAAGACCCTAACAGGTAGCGATATGGCCTTTCTTTACCTGGTCAATGAGGAGCAAGCAACCTTTGAATTGATGCCTGGGGGGCAGCAAACCTTGACTGAACTCAATAATGCTGTCTCTAAGACTTGTCATCCTATTCATCAAGCAGGAATTTTGGCTGATGTCTTGCATGAGCGTCAGGCTGTAATTTGCAACTGTGCCTGTGGGTCCGCTGTGCAAGAACAGGCATTACTGCAAGAACAAGGATTACTACAAGCCCACGAGCAACTTAATCGCCTCCTAAGTGTTCCTGTGATTGAAAATGGCAAGGTAGTCATGCTCACAGGCGTGGGTAACAAGGGCAACAACTATACCGAGATGGATGTTGAGACGGTGCAGTTGATTTCTAACCTGATCTGGCAAACGGTGCAGCATTATCGATCCATACAAACGTCTCGGCTGCTGGCTGCCGTTGTCGAGTCCACCGACGATGCCATTATTACAAAGGATCTCAATGGGTTTATTACCAGTTGGAATGCGGGGGCAGAAAAGCTTTTGGGTTATTCGGCGTTGGAAGCTATTGGGCAATCGATTAAGATGCTTTTCCCAACTGATCGGGTTGCCGAAGCCGTTCAAACCCTGGAACGGCTCAAGCAAGGCAAACACATTGATCAATTTGAAACCGTTCGATTTCATAAAGACGGTACGCTTTTAGACCTCTCACTGACTATTTCACCCTTAAAGGATTGGACTGGCCAACTCATTGGAGACTCAACAATCATGCGGGATATTTCTGCTCGTAAGATTGCAGAACAAAAACTTAATATCGAAATGAGAGAGCGTCAGCGGGTGATTTCGACCCTGCAACGCACTGCTAAACGCTTAGAGGAAAGCAACCAGGAACTCCAAGATTTTGCCTATGTAGCGTCCCATGATCTCCAGGAACCCTTGCGAAAAGTGCAGGTTTTTGGCGATCGCTTAAACCAGACCTGCCAGGATAGGTTACCTGAGAAAGGGCAAGATTATTTAAATCGGATGCTAAGTGCGGCGGTACGTGCCCAGGCTCTGATTAATGATTTACTGAGCTTTTCGCGGGTGACAACGCAGGCGAAGCCGTTTACCCCCATCGATTTATCAGACGTTATGACAGGGGTTTTATCAGATTTAGAAGTTCGCATTGAGCAAACTGGGGCGACTGTGGATGTGGACCCATTACCCACTATCGATGCTGACCGGATGCAAATGCAACAGGTTTTTCAAAATCTTTTAAGTAATGCCCTTAAGTTTCATAAGCCTGGTGTAGCACCCCAGATTCAGGTGAGGGTACAGCATTATCTTATGGGAGAACAAGAGGTTTGTGAATTGCGCGTAATTGACAATGGTATAGGGTTTGACGTTAAGTATTGCGATCGCATCTTTCAACCGTTCCAGCGGCTTCATGGGCGTAAAGCTTACGAAGGCAGCGGTATCGGCCTAGCGATTTGTCGTAAGGTTATTCGTCGACACGAAGGCATTCTCCAAGCAGAAAGTCAGCCTGGAGCAGGTGCTACGTTTATCGCTATCTTACCAGTCCATCATTCTCAACAAGAAAAAGATAATGTCCCACCAACGGAGTAAGCCAATCATTATTCTCATGGCCGACGATGATGAAGATGATCGTCTTTTCACCCAGGAAGCCTTAGCCGAAAATCGAATTGTTAATGATCTATATTTTGTCGAAGACGGCGAAGACTTGATGGATTATTTATATCAACGCGGAAAATACAGTGACCCTGGTGTAGCCCCTCGCCCTACGCTGATTTTATTAGATTTGAATATGCCTCGCAAAGATGGTCGCGAGGCCCTGCAAGAAATCAAACAGGATCCTGACCTGCGTAGCATTCCAGTTGTAATATTAACCACCTCTAAAGCCGAAGAAGATATCTTAAGAACCTACGACTTAGGTGCCAGTTCTTTTATTACTAAACCTG
>JAHQVZ010000033.1 GCA_019634055.1 Leptolyngbyaceae cyanobacterium MAG.088 | reverse complement strand
TGCCATGGGCTTCATCCACCATCACCATGGCATCCCACTGATCGGCTAGGTCTAAAATTTCTGGCAGCGAGCACAGGTCCCCATCCATGCTAAAAACACTGTCGGTAACAATCAGGCAACGACGATACTGGGGGCGTAATTCAGCCAGCTGGTTGGCCAACTGTTCTAAATTGTTGTGGTTGTATATGGACACTTGCGCTTGGCTAAGGCGAGCGCCCATTTGCAAACTGGAGTGATTGTATTGATCGGCGACGATCAGATCGCGGTGATCGACCAAGGCCGCCAGGGTGCCTAAGTTGGCTAAATAGCCAGAGCTAAAAACAATGGCATCGTCGGTTCCTTTAAGGTGGGCAATGGCCTGCTCTAGCTGATTGTGGATAGGACGATGGCCACTGAGCAATCGGGAGCCGGTACTGCCAGTGCCATAGGTTGCGATCGCGTCCGCGGCGGCGGCGGCCAGACGCGGATCGCCGGCCAGCCCCAGATAGTCGTTACTGGCAAAATTTAAGCAGGGGCATCCATCAATGCTGATGGATGCCCCTGCTTTACCGTCAATGGTCTGAATCTGGCGATACCAGTTAGCCCGCTGCAGTGTTTGCAGCGATTTATTAATCCATCCGTAGGGATTGGTGGACACTAACGAACTGACGAGCGTTGATCGGTTGCAATGGGAATCCAGGCATGGGGGTCGCCGGATACCCTCACACCTTGTTCTGAAAAGCTGACAACAATAATGTTGGTATCATCGCGACCCACGTCTAAATAGCCTTCTGCCCAGACGTCAAAGTAATTGACGCCGGTAATTTTAAGTTCGTAGGCCCCTTCCCTGAAAGTGAACCGCTTACGTCGGTTGGTATTGTGGGCAGACAGAATGCGACGGCCATCTACATATACATTGGCCCATTCGTTACCCTGGGCAATAAATTCCACGGTTACCTGACTTCTAACCCGCTCTCGCTCGTATACGGGGTAGCGATGGTGGGGGTCAGTAATGATAATGATTTGACCTGCTTCGGCAATGGGGGGAATAACAAAGGGAGCTGCGATCGCACCCAATAGTCCTACTATCCCTAATCTCAGCCATTTGAGTCGTTGTTTCGTGGCCTTCATGAGCTGCGCTTCTACAGGTAAATCGATGAATCTATTTTAGAAGCTCTCAGAAATATCATCATTAGCAACAAGCCAGATTGTGTAACTGGTCGGGTCAATCAGTCTTTCAAGAGTCAGGTTTGATTAGTAAAGAGTGAAGGGATGAAGAGTCACGCTTTACCCTTCATCCCCTCACGCTTTATTTAGTCTCTAACCAAATATCGCCCCCTAACGGACGTACCTAAATAAGCCCTAGAACTTTTTGAATCAAAGCAGTCCCATCGGTGACCGGCTGAACTGGAGTAGGGTTGGCAGTGACGAGACGCTTTTCCAAACGAGGTTGACTAGAGCTTGCTTGAGCAACAGTAGACCCGGTTTCTAGCAGGTCAAACATATTGACATAGCCGACTAAACGCTGCCCTGTTTGAGTCTGATATCCACGGGGATAAGGTACAGTATCGTCACCAAAGGCTGCTATGTATTCCTCGCTGTCAATGTAATCATCGATATCAGCATCGTAGCCTTGACTATCGATCACGTCGCTATGGTAAACAGTCTCTTCATAGCTTTCAGGAGCCCGACCCAGCAAATGCTTGAAGTTCAGCTCATGACAACGATAACGAGGAGAGCTACTAATAAAGCGAGACTTGTACAAGTCTGACTTCGCCAGGACTCGAACAAAATTGCGAACACTCAAGTCACCGTTGCGCAGCTGTGACTCGGCAGCTAATAAACGCTCACTCTCCATCACATGGGCATTACCTAAAACCTGCTTATAAGCCGCCCGAATCACCAATGCAACATCTTCTTCAGACGCACCGGGAACAAGCTTGACTGGGTCAATGTGATCTAGTGTGTTGTATTGGTTCTGTAGAATTGCCGAGCGCTCAACATAGGACAGGGCACTGGTTGCATCTAAGCCAAATGCGGCGTCAAGGGTGACTGTTTTAATCTCAGGTTTAGCCTTTTCAGGAAAAGCGGGTGGAACGGTAGTCTCAGAAATCTCGGGGATGCTACTAGCAACATTGCTTAAAAGCGATTGATCGACCGCTGCCCCACCGAAATGACTAAAGGGTTTATCGCTACTGGAAGCCCCGCGCAATAACTGGAAGGAATGGGTGTAGCTAGCCATCCCCTTACCAGTCTGGGTTTGATAGCCCCGGAAGTAGGGGACGATATTAGCGCCAAAGGTCTGGAAATATTCATCGCTATCTAGATAGGAATCAATTTCTGCGTAGAACCCTTGCTCAGCCAAAATTTGAATGTGCTGTGAGATTTCAGCACCACTTTCAGGCGCACGCCCCAACAAATGCTTAAAGTTGAGCTCAACAGTTTTTAAGTTGGTGCAACGCTCATAAAACAGCTCGCGATATCTATCTGATTTCGCCAGAGCTCGCACAAACTCTAGAACAGTAATGTCACCATTTCGCAGCTGGGACTCAGCAATGGGAAAACGCTCGCTTTCCATCAGATGGGCATTGCCAAATACCTGCTTATAGGCAGCTTCAATCACCAGGTCAACCTGAGAGCTACTGACCAGTTCAACTGGCTGTTGGCCAGCAAATGAGTCGGTATAAGCGGCAATAATAGACGGTGAGCCAATATCCTGCTTAGAAACAAAGATCTCAGCCCCAACAGCTTGAGCTAACTGGAACCCCTTAGGATTGAAAACGTTTTCCTTTTTGGCCTGGAAGCTCTTGGTTAAAGCCGTTTGTAGTTGCGATCGCTGACTGGTTTGAATCGACTCTGAGATAGTGCGATCGCTACTAGATAGCCCCTTAACCAGTTCAAAGATGCGGTTATACCCGGCAACATTCTTACCCGTCTGGGTGGCATAGCTCACATAGTAAGGAACGGTATCCGTACCAAAGCTTTCATCGTACTCTGGGCTATCAAAATAGGAATCGATCTCAGCCCCTAGACCGCCCTCAGCCAGAATGCCAAGATGCTGGGAAACTTCCTTAAAGTCGTCAGGAGCACGCCCCAGCAGGTGCTTAAAGTTCAATTCAACGGCTCGAACATTAGAGCAACTCTCAAAGAATAAAGACCGATAAGCATCTGACTTCGCCAGAGCCCGCACAAACTCCTTAACATTCAGGTTGCCATCTTTAAACTGAGACTCAGCCGTCAGCATCCGCTGGCTTTCCATCAGGTGCACATTACCAAACACCTGTTTATAAGCCGCCCGAATAAGAATTTCCTTATCCTCATTCGCGGCCCCAGCATAAAGCTTAACCGGCTGACTAGCCCGAGCCGCCGGGAATGTCGCAGCCGCTTGCTTAGCGTTGTACTGCTGTACCCACTCGTTAGGCGTAACGGGCTCTGACAAAAATGCCGCCGACTTATAAACCGGAATAAAGTCTGCCTTGGTCAGTTCTTTCTCAGGCTGCTCGTACTTCTGGGGAGGAATAAGTGGGGTGGACAACAGCAATGTTGCCAGAGGCTTAATCTCAGTGGGCGTACCGCTTAACAAGCCTGATTGAACCTGAGGAGCAGCTCCATTCTCAATGGATTTATCACTGCTCGATGCCCCCTTTACCAGCTGAGACGAATGGGTAAAGCCAGACACCGACTTGCCCGTTTGGGTTAGATGGCCACGATAGTAAGGAACCAGATCTGTACCAAATGCCTGAAAATACTCGTCACTATCTAAATAAGAATCAATCTCAGCGTCAAAACCGCCCTCGGCCAAAATCTGAATATGCTCAGAAATTTCAGCATTATTTTCAGGTGCACGTCCTAATAAATGCTTGAAGTTTAGTTCAACCGCTCTGATATTAGGACAGTTTTCAAAAAATACAGCCCGGTAACGGTCAGACTTAGCCAGCTGACGCACAAACTCCAGAACTGTGATTTCGCCCCTACGTAGCTGGGATTCTGCAATTACAGAACGCTCACTTTCCATCAGGTGAGCATTGCCAAATACCTGTTTATAGACAGCACGAATAACCACATCTAGATCGGTAACCGAGTTGGTGCCGATCAGCTCTACAGGCTCAGAAAATGAGCTGACATAATTCTTCTGAACCTCAAAGTCGGCCTTAGCTGCCTCAGCCGTCTTAGCCACCTCAGCCTGCTCCCTCTTTTTAAGAGCAGCTGCCAAATCAAAGCCTTCAGGATTAAATTTCTTTCTGTTAGCCTTTATTGCTGCAGGGCGAAACAAAGTGTTGTTAATCATGGATTTGGCAATACCTTCCTCTACGTGAAAACTTGGGTACATTCCGCCATTGAAAGCGGCAATGTTTTGATTTAGCTAACTCCAGCCATTTATGAGAGCTATACATAAACGGCTTCACCTTTCTTAGAGCCTGTGTAGAGCTGGGCTACACCGTAATTAATTGCGAAAACTAGTGCCCGGTCAACGTTTCAGAAACATAACTACATATCTGAGTCTGACAGAAAATTGGTTCCAGGTGTAAAGACTTGTAATAACTTGAAAAGCTACGTTTAATTTTTGACGATTTTTCAGGGTCTAATTAATGTCCAGCGGCCAGGCGTTGGCTCCAACCTGGCCATAAAATATGAGTCATGCACCGTAATGGTTAATTCCCATGAAATTCTTTGAAAAACCTGACCCTGATATGACTGAGCGCGTCCCCCCAGGCCAGAATCTAGCCAAAGGGTTTCCGGTTTTAACCTACGGTCCTACCCCAGATGTCACCCAGGATGATTGGCAGTTAAGCCTATCAGGGTTGACAACGCCTAAAACCTTAAACTGGGACGATTTGATGGCCCTACCTCAGCACCAGTTCACAGCAGACTTCCACTGTGTGACGACCTGGAGCAAATTGGATGTGACCTGGACGGGGGTAAAGGTTACAGACTTATTATCAACCGTGGATGTTGATACAAAAGCTCTCCATGTGATGGCCCACTGCTATGGAGGCTACACGACAAATGTAGCAATGGAAGATTTTGCCCGACCTGAAAATTTCCTGGCCCACACCTTAGAAGGAGAACCTCTACCGGCGAAACATGGCGGTCCCCTGCGACTAGTTGTGCCCCATCTATATGCCTGGAAAAGTGCCAAATGGCTTAGTGGCTTAGAATTTTTGGCAGAACCAGTCCTAGGATTTTGGGAACGCAATGGTTATCACAAGCGTGGTGAGCCCTGGGCTGAAGAACGTTATAGCGACTAATTGAGATCCGTAGGAACACTAAATCGTCCTGATCGTCTCGTTAAGTATCTGTAGTCCTGAACGTGCCTGTACAGGCCAGATCTCCTGAAAATGTCAGAGCGCGATGAAATCGGTAAATCACAGGACGCATGTCTGCGATTAATGGCTCCCACCCAGACAATATAAAGCAACAAATAATTGAGACCCTACCCGCTGAAGCCCAGAAGTGGTTGATGGGTCTACCTTGGGTACAACGACGCTACATACTATCTCTATGTTATTTAATGTGTGCCACTCCCCTAGAGGAGCAGGTACAGTTTCTAAACGAATATACGGCTGATGGCGTCATTTCACGGATCATCCATGATCTAGACACACAACAGCGAATTGACTATCACCTGCGCCGTTTTCATATCCAGACCCAGCTAACCGAAAGCGTTCTCCGCAGGTATATTCGTCAGTATTATCTGCACTCAGCCCAGACCCGTCAGCAACGGGACACGCCTTATCTAGAAACTGCTGTTCAGCTGATGATAGATGGTCAGGAGCACAATCGTGTCTTGACCTATATTCTTGGCTTTGAGCTACTGGTACTGATGTTCAAAATGAGTTGGGAGCAGCACGAGCGGTTTTATACGATACAGTCCAACCAGGAAGACTTTTTCAATCTCTATATTCGACCAATTCAGCAAGCCCATCGTCTCAACGGCATCATTGTGCCCAAAGATGAGCATCGTTTCTTTGCTCGGCGCGATTATTTTATCCGCGTTCCAAATCTTAAGGGAGGCCAAACAGTGGCGTTAATCATGGCTAGTTTTGCCCCTAAAAAAATCACTCACCTTGGGGCCATTGTCATGCGCCATAAAAATGCGCTGCAGTTTGATTACGAACACATTTTTCAACAAGACTCCAACGCGGCTATTTTTGGATAGGCTGTTTTATTCCACAATGCGGATGAATCCGGACTGAATCGCATCAAATAAACGATTAATTTGGCAGCGTTCCTGTTCATCAACAGTGCCATCGGCCAATACCATCTTCGATAGCGATTGATATTGGCTATAGGTAATACGTTTAGACCTGATCAACTGGTCCACCATCTGAACAACCTCATTTTCGTCTGTTGCAGTAGTGCTTTCTCGCTGATCGTCGTTTTCTGCAGGCTGAATCGTATTGTCAGAAGAGTTGCTCATAGCTGTTATTAATCAATCTTAGGGCGGTTTCAAAGCTAAGAATTAAGGCGTGGACGACTAGTCATACTAGTTTTCAGTTTTGAGCAAAGAGTCACTCTTCACCTGCCACTCCTCGCTCTTCATACTGTTTACCATCAATCTTAGTTTCGACAGACCATTTGGTTATTAGGAATTTATAAATTAGATCCTCCCGCAGGTCACAACGCCACAGGAAAATTCATGATGTGCTTTTTTTAAGCACTGGCGTATTGGTATCTGCGTTTAATAATGCAATGGCGGCTTCTAGGGAATCTGCTTCTTTAACGGGTTTATCATGTCGCCAGCGTAAAATTCGAGGAAAGCGAACTGAAATACCTGATTTGTGGCGCTTAGACTGGGCAATGCCTTCAAACCCTATTTCAAACACATGCGTTGGTTCAACAGAACGCACAGGCCCAAACCGCTCACGAGTATGGCGACGAATCCATTTATCGAGGGTGGCAATTTCTTGGTTATCTAAGCCTGAGTAGGCTTTGGCAAAGGGAACTAGTTGATCACCATGCCAGAGGGCAAAGGTGTAGTCCGTAAATAAGTTGGCTCGTTTACCACTCCCTGCCTGGGCATAGATCAAAACCGCATCTAAGGTCATCGGGTCGACTTTATATTTCCACCAGTAGCCCCGTTTACGTCCCACCAAATAAGGACTTTTCAAGGCTTTAAGCATTAATCCTTCGGCTCGATGTTGACGGGACTGGCTTCTAAGAGTCTGTAGTTGATCAAAGGTGTCAAATATGAGTGGCTGAGAATAGCTCATATAAGGCGAACCATAGCTATCTAATAAATCTGCCAGTAGCTGACGGCGTTGATAGAGAGAATGCTCTCGCACATCCTTTCCCTGGTGCTCTAGTAGATCGTAGGCCAGGAAATGGACTGGATTATCAGCCATGAGTTTTGGCCCCACTCGTTTACGGCCCAGGCGCTTTTGTAAATGATTGAAATTCAGAGGATGCTGACCATCCCAGCAGACAATTTCGCCATCGAGCACAGTGCCATCGGGCAGCTGCTGTAGAGGTTCTGCAAATTCGGGAAACTGATGGGTGATTAAATCTTCTCCCCGTGACCAGATAAAGTGCTGACTAGCTCGGTAAATCAACTGGGCCCGAATACCGTCCCATTTCCATTCTGCTTGCCAGTCAGCCATGGTTTCCTCTGAAAATTTTTCGACATCGATGGGGGATGCGAGAAAAAACGGATAGGGTCGGCTAGGGGCAGCCTCAACGGTATCAACTTGAATAAGCTGCTGATAAAATTCGACAGATGGGGCAAAATCACCCATCAGCCGATGGGTAAGCACATCGGCTGGGATATCGTACTCAGCAGCCAAGGCCTTAACCACTAATTTAGTGGACACGCCCACTCGAAAGGCCCCAGTCAAAATTTTATTGAGCACAAAAACTTCGTAACCTTCGAGGCTAGCCCACCAGGACAGAATTAACCCTGGCCGCTCTTCGTCACCACAGGCTTTTACCTGGGGAATGATAGTTTCTAGCCAGATGTGTAAGGGTTGGTCCTGAAACTCTGGACAGGGAGAAGGTAAAGGGGCATCGCTCAATAACAGAGCAATGGTTTCTGCCGAATCACCAACATGGGCGTAACTGGCTTCAAACAACCAGTCAGGCATATTGGATACTTGCAAAAAAATATCCCGCAATATCCGCGAAGTAATCAGACGTTTACGGGTTTTACCCAGAAACAGATATAACGCCCATACTGAGTTGGCAGCCGATTCATCGTGAAAATATCGCTGTAGCGCTGCTACTTTTTCATTGGTGGAAGTAGTACTGTCCACAGCTTGAAAAAGCTGGGTAAATCTTTTCATGGAGTAAAAGAATGCTGGCTAGCTGCTGACTTAGATTAATAAGAGCCGTAGTCAATGGCTTAGAAATTTTACAGACTAACTATTATGTGAACTTGGTGATTACGGGCAAACTTTTAAGGTAAAGTGAGGATAAAATCTTAAGAAATAATTAAATTACGTATTATTCTCGATATGGCTAGTGATTTGTCCAGCTAAAAAATTTAGAACGGGTATTGAGTAGACGTGAGGTCCCCCTTCTAAAGGTTGAATCTGACAAGGTGCTAGTTCGCAGAAGTCCAGCCGCAATCATTCTTTTATGGCAAATAATATTGAACACAATAGAGCTACTCAATCGTCCAATGGTTCAAATGGCCGGATGGTAAGCGAAAAGCTCAAGCTGTCGCCGATGAAAGGGGCCTTGTTTGCACCCTACACAGACAACGTGATGTCTGATAGTCGCGATCGCATGGCAATCCTGATTGATGGAGCAAATTTATTCTATTCCGCTTCTTATTTGGGCATTGAAGTGGATTATATCCGTTTGATCAAGACACTTGTGGGCGATCGACAGCTGCTACGCTCTTACTTTTATACCGGTGTAGATCCTAAAAATGAAAAGCAGCGAGGCTTTTTATTATGGCTAAATCGCAATGGCTACCGGGTTGTCAGAAAAGACTTGGCTCAGATTTCTGATGGATCACGCCGGGCTAATCTGCATGTAGAAATGGCAGTGGACATGATCCGTTTAGCTGACCATTGCGACAGCATTACGCTACTTAGCGGCGACGGTCAATTAACCTATGCAGTGGATGCTCTCAGCTATAAAGGCGTGAGAGTAGAGTTGGTCAGCCTTCAGTCCATGACCAGTGATACATTGATTGACCTAGCCGATCGCTATACCGATTTGGCCGCATTACGAGACAGTATTTGCAAAGTACATTAGACAGTCTCCCAAATCCTGCCACCCAGCAGAGAATGATTAACTCTAGTTTTCTCTAGGACAGATCCACGATGGCATGTCCGGAGAATAGGGCAATGCCTGTGGAGATCCGCTTAGGATCAGCTTGAGCATTCGGGAGAACGCCTAATGTATGTAGTAACCAATCGTAATCTGCAGCAAGAAGAACGACCAGAAGAGCCTTTTGGCGCAGGGTTTAACAAAAAGGGACCAAACGAACTGAGGCTTGCAGAGGTTAGCAAGGTTGGTAATAAGTGGCAGATCGATATTCTAAAAGACCGTACTACGTATAACGGCGAAGAAATGTGGGCCAGTGAAGCTGCTTTTTTGCAGGCCCAGAAACGCATGCAGCAAAACCAAACCAATGCTCTCTTTTTTGTTCATGGGTTTAACACGGGCTTTAATGATGCCTTAGATATTGCCTACAAAATAGAACAGTTGTATAACCTTGAGGTGATTTTATTTACCTGGCCATCTGAAGGTCGTGAACACCTTGAACTAGCCGACAGCTATCAAGATCATAAGCGTGATGCAGCATTATCCATTGGGGCACTAGATCGTTGCTTAGAGAAGCTAGCAGGCTACTTCACCAAGTATGCAGACCAGGCTTGTAAACGCAAGTTTAGCCTGGCCATGCACAGCATGGGAAATTATCTCTTTAAGCGATTGTTGTCATCTTCAATTTATCAAGGAGAAACACTGTTGTTTGACAACATCGTGATGCTATCTGCAGATGTGAACAATCACGACCATGCAGAGTGGGTCGATCGAGTACGATTTCGCAACAGATTGTTTATCACCATCAATGAGGATGACTTTGCATTACTAGCATCTAAGGCTTTACCAGGAAATGAACAGCAAGCTCGATTAGGCCATTGGACAAAAAACCTAACAGCCCGTAACGCCACCTACCTAGATTTTACCGATGCAGCAGAGATCATCGCCCACCACAATTATTTTACCGATGAGAGTGCCCTAGATAATACAAGAATCAAAGAGCTGTTCTCACAGGCATTTAATGGGGCTAAAGCCGAACGCGGGCTAACATTTGATACCGGCACAGGTGCATACCAGGTGTTGTAAAGGAGTACAGGCTCTCAGCTTATATCTCTCAGCTCTGTGCTAATTTTTCGAGGCACTACATTGCCTACGAAAAGTTAATGTGTTCTACGCCAAAGTCGCTTAAGCAGTTAGTTGGGCAGTGGGCTTTCGCTGACAGGTTTTCCGATTCCACCAATAGGCTCCGAGACCAACTGCCAAATTTGATACTAGGGCAGCCACAAAAATGCCTGTCGGTCCTGCAACACGGCTGCCAATGTAGGCCAGTGGAATATACAACACAAACATGCGGGCAATCGTCATGACAATGGACGGCATCGGCTTACCCATGGCGTTAAAAGCAGAGCTACTAACCTGAATAATACCTGCGGTACCGTAGCTGATGGGCACTAGCCACAGGTACTGGGCGGCAACGGCAATCACATTGGGATCTTGATTAAACAAGCCTGAAAGCAGACGTCCGCCCAGTCCTAGCCCTATGGCCATGAATAATCCCCAGCCCATACAGAATAAAAAGCTTTGGCGCAGGGCAAGGCGGACTCGGCCAAATTCCTGTGCGCCCCAATTTTGCCCAACAAAAGGGCCCATACTGGCGGATAGGGCCATAACAGTAATCAGGGCAAAGGACTCTAGTCTTGAGGCAACACCAAATCCGGCCACGGCAGCGGGACCATGGATGGCGAGAAAACTGGTGATAACGCCGATGGAGATAGGGTTAATCATACTGGAGGCAGCCGCTGGGAGACCAACGGTGAGAATATCTTTCCAGCACCAGAGAGTTTCGTTGAGGTCAGGCCACTGGGCAGAGAGAAGATTTTCTTTGAAGCGAAGGACTAGAAGGGCGGCGACCAGGGTAGTGGCGCGCGCAATAACGGTGGCAAGGGCTGCACCCTGAATTTCGAGGCGAGGAAAGCCTAAGGCTCCGGTGATCAAAAGCGGGTCGAGAACAATATTAACGGCAGCAGACAGGGTCATGATGATGCTAGGTGTCAGGGTATTGCCTGCGGCGCGGATAGCGCTATTGCCCACCATGGGAACCACCAAGAACACCATGCCAAAGTACCAAATACGCATATAGTCATGCACGTAGGGAAGTGTGTCAGGACCAGCTCCAAGGGCTTTGAAGAGTGGATCAATGGTGAATAGACCTAATATGACAAAAAGAATAACGGCAGTAACGGCGAGGGTGAGACTGTTAGTGGTAAAGCGTTGGACTCGGCTCATGTCGCCTTCGCCGATAGCGCGGGCGATGACGGAAGATGCACCGACACCGAGGCCCATGGCGAGGCTGCCGAAGGTCATGACGACGGGGAAGGTAAAGCTCATGGCGGCCAGCTGAGCGGTACCGAGTTGGCCGACGAAGTAGGTATCGACAAGGTTAAAGGCAATGATGGCGAAGATGCCCCAAACCATAGGAATAGTTAGGTTTAAGAGTTGTTTGGTGACGGGACCTTGGGTGAGGTTACGGTTCATTAGCTGGCAGATGGGATTATCTGTCAGTGTAAAGGAGGTTGATATTTTATGTATTAAGTTGTTGGTCGGAGGCAATAGATGTCGCGTGAGGCTCCTCCGAGTGCTCTTTCTCTCTATTCCACCTTGAACCAGAATTCGATTTCTGAAGTCTCTTGTTCAAATCTTGCAGCGTGAACTGCCTGGGCAGGAACGTGATACCAGTCACCTGGTTTGTAGTGTTTTTCTTCGCCATCCATGATCAAAATGAGTTCGCCTTGGGTGATGACACCAACGTTGTCGGTATCGTGGGTGTGGGATGGAATATCTGTGTCGGCAGGATAGCTCGCAAAAAGCACATCACAGCTTTGTGCCGCTAGCTTATAGGCATCGAAGGGACCGTCAAACTTGGGTAAGGCAAGTAGTTGTTGAGGAAAATGAGTCATCGCTTTATGTTGTGAATGTCAGAGATTTTAAAAGACTAATTTTGGGTGATGGCAAGTTCTCTTGCTACGTTGTACCAAGAACAATTGTGAATGTGTTTGGATTCTTTGTCAGTGGGTAACCCTGTTGGATCTAGAAACCTTACTACTAAGGGATGGGGTTTGCCGACACAGAGGTCTAGGGCTTTACGGGTAGGATTTAGGGCATAGTTTCCTCGATGGATCATTTGAGCATTGAAAATCAATACATCTCCTGGTTCAAGTTCAATTAGAACTGAGCCTGGCAGAGCTTCATGATTTTTATGACCGTTTAATTCAAACCGGACGTTTTTTTCTAGCTCAGTATCCCAACGGGTGTGACTATGGGGGATCAGCTCCACGCCTTTTTCTGCGACTAGGGGGATGCGCACATGGAGGCTGAGCATATTGTGGTGTTCCGTAGCCTGTACCGCGTCGTCGATGGGGCTGTATTGTAAATCACGATGCCAGTAGGGTTGTTTTTCCTTGCTGTGAGGATTAAAAAAAAGTTGTGTATTGTGAAAATAGATATCGGTTTTAAATAGCTGCGTTAACCTACTGGCAAGTTTTTTAGACGCAATGAGGTTGAAAAATTCTACTCTTTCATGACCTTTGTCTTGAAAGTACTTTGGATGAGTCAGTGAGTGCATATTGATGAGTTGTTGCTCGATTAAAGCATAGTGATTTTCCTCTCGCCACTGGCTATAGATGCGGTCAACGATGGATGTGATTTGATTGATTTCTGCTTGTTCGAAGAATTTTGACAGAATGGTGTATCCCTGAGTTTCAAACTGTTTACTCGTATGCATGGATAGAGATTAAAAATTACGGTGATTCACCAGTTGATTTTGTCTATGGTTAAAGTCTAATCATTTCCATGCAAAGACGGCTCAGGATTTGTCAGAATGCGAGCAATAAGTTTGCCCCTGCACCTGCCCCATGGATAAGCCTGTTATTTTGACCATTGATGATGATCCTGCTGTCTTACAGACCATTGCCCGCGACCTACGGAAGCAGTATGGCGATCGCTTTCGCATTGTGCGGGCTGACTCGGGGGGAACGGCACTAGAAGTGACCCAGCAGCTAAAGTTGCGGGGCAATACAGTGGCTCTATTTTTGGCAGATCAGCGAATGCCAGGGATGAGTGGGGTTGAGTTTTTGAACCAGGGTGCTGAAATTTTTCCAACAGCAAAGCGGGCGCTATTGACGGCCTATGCCGATACCAATGCCGCCATTGATGCCATCAATACGGCTCAGCTGGACTATTACTTACTAAAGCCCTGGGACCCGCCGGAGGAAAAGCTATATCCGGTATTGGACGACCTGCTTCAGGACTGGCAGGCGACGTTTAAGCCAGTTTTTCAAGGGGTGAAGGTAATTAGCGATCGCTGGTCGCCCAATTCCCATGCCTTGCGAGATTTTCTCTCACGAAATCAGGTGCCCTATCGCTGGTTAGATATTGAGTCAAATCAGGAAGCACGACAGCTGGTGACCTATGCCGGAGAGAAGGATAACCCCTGTTTGCCGCTGGTGCTATTGCCCAGTGGTGAGAAGTTGGTGAAGCCTAGCACCGCTGACCTGGCCCAGCAGGTGGGGATGCAAACCGAAGCAGCGAAGCCATTTTATGACCTAGTGATTGTGGGCGGTGGTCCTGCCGGACTGGCGGCGGCGGTGTACGGAGCATCGGAAGGACTGCGTACGGTGATGATTGAGCGGGAGGCCCCTGGTGGACAAGCGGGCACCAGCTCTCGCATTGAGAATTATTTAGGGTTTCCGGTGGGACTGAGCGGTAGTGATTTAGCCAGACGGGCGGTGACCCAAGCAAAGCGCTTTGGGGTGGAGATTTTAACACCGCAAGAAGCGACGGCGATTCGTCTGGAGGATAACTATCGGATTATTACCCTGTCAGACGGTAGTGAGATTAGCTGCCACGCGTTGATTTTGGCGATGGGTGTGGCCTGGCGGCGGTTAAATATGCCGGGGGTGGAGCAGTTTACGGGGGCTGGGGTGTACTACGGTGCGGCCCAGACTGAGGCGGCGGCCTGTCAGGATGAGGATGTGTATGTGGTG
>JAHQVZ010000259.1 GCA_019634055.1 Leptolyngbyaceae cyanobacterium MAG.088 | reverse complement strand
TTCCTGAGCAACAGGGGGGATAGCGCAAATTGGAGAGCGTTGCCGGAAAACCACCAGAATCATGAACGGCCCTGAGCTGAGAGGCAGTCGTGAGTGTGAGAATACTCATCATCCAATGGGGAGAGATGGCCCAAATCGTTTTCAAGTCCCCAAAGAAACAGAAACCCTAGGAATGGACGGCCCCATGCTGTCTGTCCATCGTCTCTGCCGATTGCAACAACAGAATCTGATTTCATATAAAAAAGCATTCTGGATTCTTCCAACCAGAATGCTAATAAGAGGTGATGTTAAGCCGTTGCAGATAACTTTCTATTGGAGATGGCTCGGACAGAAATGTTTCTAACAAGCTTTACGTTGTCATTGCTGTGACACTCTTAATCCTAAATGCATTTATATATAGAATCAATACAATCTTATTTATCAAATAGATAGACCATAGTAAATATATCAGTCATTTTAGCAGTACGTACGGCATCGGTTGTAAAGAGCGCTTTGAAAACTTGGAACGAGCAAATTCTTGAATTAATGAAAAGAAAGTTGACTTTCTTGGCACCCCTTTCAGCACATCTGTAAAACAGTCAGCCATTCTTCGATATAAAGCTGCAGTCTTAGTTTCACTCCAGCCTCACAGCAGCAATCTAAAGTCTTGAGAAACCAAATTGAAGGAGCGATCGCAACCTACAGTTTTAAATCTTCAGCCCTGGGATCCTCACCCCAGACCAGAGCTAGACTAACGACGCTTTCGCCTAGCCCTCTGTCAATCTTATTTTGATGGTGAAAATCTTTCGAGAGGCTTGGTCTCACAAACTATAAGCAATTTCTTTTCACTCACTGATTCGCTGACAGATGACCAAAGCCAATCTATTTTCATGCAAATGATTGGATAAGTGCTTGCATTGATGGGAAAAAGTGACCGTCTACATTTCACTCAGGTTAACGGATACAGCCCGAATCTCTATTGCTTGTTATGGATTGCTAGAACCAGTGTTCTTTCAGAGTACGGGGCTTTTGTCAATAAAAAATCCAGGTAAAAAGGAGGATGATCTGAAGCTAAGCCTGGATCTGTACGGAAGAATTGGGCTTGATGATTAAAACACTGTTGGTAATCTTACACCACAAGAAGATGCATATATATGCTTATTTACAAAATGAAGAATGGCGATTGCGACTTTACCAAACTTAACCATTTAATGAGTATTCTCACGGAAGAATCCGAATTATTTATTTGTTAAAAGAATAATTCATGTAAATCTTTCGGTTCTATTTGGGATGCTTAAAAATAACCAGGGACTTGATGCCTTTAATTTGGGGTTTGGCAACAGAATTAGGGACAATACGATCATCGCCATCGTCAGCCCTAGTTCTCTCCCCATTAAACGACTCATTAAAAATGCTCAAGAGAAAGGAGTGTTAGCTGATTATACGCAAGGAAGACTGTGCCGATCAGTGGTGATTAAGAGCACGGGAAGCGTCATACTCTCGGCAATTCAACCCGACACCATTGCCGGTTCTTCTGAAAGAATAGCCAAGCAAAAGTAGAGGAATGGAGAGAAATATCTAGAAATTAACCCGTCATTTCAGAATTTCGCTCAAATTCTAATCAATAACGAATGTAAGGCGTTATCAATAACCCATGGTGAACTCATTGAAGCGATCGCATCCACAACTAGCGTCATCTAAAATGGCTGGAATTTATATCCCTCAATGAATACCGTTAGCCAGTTGATTCGGTTGCCTTTCCCAAAGATATTTCTGGAAGGGCATCCAGGGGTGAATTTAGTATTAGATTACGGTTCTAATAACAAAGCTCAGTCTCCCATAGTTACCATTCCATCCCTCAGGCTGTCTCTCACTCCTTCCCTCAGCATGGCAGGGTGAATCTACTAGGAATCTAAACTTGAGCCTGAAAACTCTTAAGAGGCAAGGATAGTTGCTCAAGCCTGCTGGGCTTGTGATCTAATCTCTGGAGTGTGATGGTCAACATTGTTAGGACTGGTGATGGATATCGGGAGGGGAACGAGGGTGCTCACTCTTATGGCATCAGTGCAAACACGCAAATGCCAGAATGCTCTCTAACTTGATAGAACTCCCTGGACCATTCATCCAGAACGCCCTGTTCTTTTAGGTGACTATAAACAGCAAGAAGTATCGGAGATTTATGTTTTGCTGTCACCAAGACCCAAGGCTGATTTTGATGTACAGAGCACTTGGCACTCAATAGTTGTGACGTGAATTTTTCAATTAACGCTGACTCAGAATTATCACTAGAGTTAACGGCTTCTTGAGCACACAGTTCCTCAATTGCATCGGTCATAGATATACGTCCGGTACTGAAGCAAACAACCCGTAAACTTAAGTTGGACTTAATAAATGCCGACTTAGTCACCCTATCGGGTGATTTTAGCAGAATTGGTTAAATATGCTCATGAATAAGACAGATATCAAGGTAGTTCAAAACTCCAGCAGCCCACAGACCTCCCTGGCAGCATTTTCTCCCTTGCTTGTTTATCCAGTCTTACGTAGGTGCCCTACCCAGTTCGATGGGTATCCCCTATGCCTAGGATAGGAAACCTGATACCCCGAGCCAATCTCTATTTTCCACTAGGGTGAAGCAGTTTTAAATCGTCATTTTCGACAATGACGAATGCACAACCATCCAACCAGCACAGGTAAGCCTTGGTAATAATTCCGCACTGTGCGACTAAGCAAGCCCATCGATATCAACATCAATGGGCATAGTCATACATCATTGAATAGTAGGAGATCGCAAAGGATTCTACTCGTCTTCAGTAATTTGTACTAGATGAATGTGCTTATATCCCAGTTTGATTTCAAACTCATCGCCTACTTGTAGACCCATTTTTTCGGTATAGGCAGATCCAAGAACTATCTGGCCATTCTTGTGAACTTTTACTCGATAACTTGCCTCTCGGCCTCTACCATCACCATTAGAATCGCCGTCTAGCGAGATTCCTTTGGCTTCCAAGATGGCACTCATAAAACCACTCTGGTTGACTCGTCCATCTATTTCATAGCCACATTCCTTGGCCTTCTCTCGCTTAGGCAGATGGGATAAGCCTTTGAGCTTCTTGAGTAATTCTTTACCGACTAAGGGTTGAACATCTTGCTTCTTCGCTGCAGTCTTTTTCTTAGTGACTGCTGATTTCTTAGCCATGAAAAGTAATGCCTTTAATATGAATGATTAGCTTCAAATTTAAGTCAATCTAAATGTTTTGTCTAGCAATATCTTAAATATTCTGGCTGACGTCGTTATGTTGAGAACCTAAATATGCCTCCAGAGAGCAATACATTCTAATTAGAACAGTCGTCAATCAGCCATCATCAGTAGAATCAAAAAACACTGACCTCATAATGCAGCACATAGGACAAGACATCTAACTTCAATAGGAAAACGTGTTTGTTGACCTAGCCAGAAGTCTGATAGAGCAGTAAGAGCAATAAAAAAAGCGTTTAGGTAAAATAGTCTCGACAGCAGCAAACCTCTCTAAACAAAGGGTTGCAAGAACGGGAAAATTGATCCAATGGGCTATCCCTATCAATCTCCTTTAGAATGACACTCAGTCTTCTGGATTCCCTAACCACAACTTTAGGCTGAGTCATCACTCATCATAAAGACAAGAGAATCACAAAGCAGCGCTTTGGCCCAGCACTATCCCAAAAAGCATCAGTATCATTCAACGGTTAGCTCGTCATTGAATATTTGATATAGGATTAGCTGTTCATTCATGTACTCTCATTGAGTACATGATAAGTTGGCTTTCTTCTATACCTCACATCCTTCACCAATATAACAACGCTCTGCCTATTCTTGGTAGACAATTTTAAGATTTGCCCCCTCAAAGTTTGTGCTTTAACTAAAAGGAGTACCAGAAACATCGGGATCACGTAAATCAGCCCCAATGAAAATCGAAGGACTGAAATCAGCGAGGAAAGATCAGACATAGGTCCTCCCTACTCCAATATCTAGATGAACGCCACTTTGATTTGCACCACTCAAGTTGGTAATCTGAAAATAGCTGAATAACACTTCAACCTTGCTCAAAGTTGAGACCTTCAGGATTGCCTCCATAAAGTAGGCACGAAAGATTCTAAAACAACCAAAATACTCTCTTTTGTCAAGTTGCGGTGCGAAAATGAGCGAGATCCATATCGCTTTAGTGAAGAATTGCGCCCTGAAGTTTAGCCTCCGATCAATTGCCCCCTTCATGTTGTGGTAGCAAGCATCAAAAAAAGATTGACTTAGGATCCCACACATTGACATGCGATAATTTGCATCTATATAGTTGGCCTTCTCACAGTTGCTCAGACTTAAATCAGAATGACATCAGTGTGCGTCCCACAGATAGGCACCACATGTAAACGCACCTCTCAGTTTCGCATTCTGAAAATTCGTGTATTTGAAAATGGCCCCAGCAAGATTCCTCCCTTAAAAGTCCGTTTTTGACAAATTTGTTCTCACAAGAAATCCCCCTCATCGATCCAAACCCTTAAGATTTTCCTTGGCTGAAATTACTCCCCCAAGAATGCACTTTATATACATCATGTATTCAGTCAGCGATAGATAAGCTCTTCGACATGGGTATTCTGATTGACAAGTAGTTGAGAGGAGCGTATACCTGGCTCAGATTCTGCTGGCTTAGTGTACATGGTGAATTCCTAGACAACCAGCTAGATGCATTCGACTCAAAGAAAATAGCGTAGCAGTCAAATATATGAATTCGTCTAATTTGGGGCATCACTAAACAATATTTACAAACAATCGTGCGATCGCATGTGAAATGATTGTATAGAGCAGGCTACTTGCAGCCTCATGAGTCAAAGCAAAAAAATGAAATGGCACCGAATGGTTTTATTTTTTTGCTTTTTGAAGATCATAAGTCGTTCACCTTGATCATTTTTCCCGAACAGAGACAATACAACGCCTCCATCTAGTTACCAAGCCCTCTGACTCTTATTTGGGAATAGAGTGCTGAAGAATAAACTCTATGACAGTGGCTAGGTCCATTTGAGTTTTAAGGTTGGTAAAAACAAAGGGCTTATCACCCCGCATCTTCCGAGCATCACGGTCCATTACGTCTAGATCTGCACCAACATAGGGAGCCAGATCTATTTTATTGATCACTAACAGATCAGATTTAGTGATACCTGGACCACCTTTGCGAGGAATTTTGTCCCCTCCTGCAACATCAATGACGTATATCGTTAAATCTACAAGTTCAGGGCTAAAGGTGGCTGCTAGGTTATCACCACCACTTTCTACAAAGACAATATCGAGGTCGGCAAAACGCTGCTCTAGTTCTTCAATGGCATTCAAATTAATTGATGCATCCTCTCGAATAGCTGTATGTGGACAGCCTCCTGTTTCCACACCGAGGATGCGATCGCACTCCAACGCTTCACTTCGCACTAAAAATTGAGCATCCTCTTGTGTATAAATATCATTGGTTACCACAGCTAATTTATACGTCTTCCGCATTGCTTTGCAGAGAGCATCGACCAGGGCAGTTTTACCTGAACCCACTGGACCTGCAATCCCAACCCGAAGCGTACTCATAGGCTTTTCCACAATCAATCATCAAGAACAGTTCTTGAAAGCACAATACCTGCAATACATCGTTTACTTGAAGATCATAAGAATCTTCTAGGATTGATGGAACTGTGAATCTTCTATATCACAGCACTAAATTTTAAAATCATGCATATAATCACGGTTCCACTCGTTCATCATTTGCTCAAAATCGACAACAGTGAAACCCTAGACCTTACAGAGATTAGCAATCAACCTTTCTCTATGTATAAATTGGCGGTTATTACCAAACTCACATGGGCCATATCTAGTTTTTACTCATCATTCAATGGCTGTATTCAGAACAATCGAATACGTTGAAACTAAATACGAACAGTTCGCCCTCCCAAATAGAAAGAGCGAACTTTATAACTACGAAGCTTGCTATCTAAGGGTTAGACCATCGTTGTGGCAATACCCATTCCATCGGTCTGGGTATTGATCAATGTGGCCAGAACTTCGTTCGTGGCCGTGATGCTGATCTCGGTATTGAGCCCAACTGCTGTGTAGCTAAGGTCAGCAGCCATTAGTCCTCCGCCCAGAGCAAATACATCATGGCTCAAATCAAAGGTGTAGATGCTGTCATTTCCATCACCAGCCTGCAGCAAGAGCGTATCAATCCCCTGATCGGCATAGAGATAGTCATCACCAAGACCACCATCTAGGAAGTCATCATCGTTTCCACCGTAAAGGGTATCAACGTCATCACCCCCAATCAGAGTATCGTTGCCAGCAAAGCCATAGAGCTTATCGTTACCATTGTTGCCCTCTAGGTAGTCGTTGCCGTTACCGCCGCGAACAATGTCATTGCCATCACGACCGAAGACCATATCATCATCGTTTTGGCCATCGAGGACATCGTTGCCATCGCCACCATCAAGGAGGTCGTTGTCGTCGCCACCATAAAGATAGTCGCGACCATTTCCTCCGAATAGGGTATCTGTTCCGGCGTAACCATAGAGGCGATCGTTGCCGTCGAGACCATCTATCTGGTCGATAGCGGCATTGCCACGGAGACGTTCACTGCGGGTGCTACCTTCAGTAATATCGGTAAGGTTGATGGTAACGGTTTCGACTGCAGAGTCAACAATTCCATCAGAGACGGTGATATCTAGGGAGAAGATTGGGTTTTGCTCGAAGTCAAGATCATCGGCATCCTGGACAGAGATTTCTCCGGTCATGTCATCAATAGCGAAGGCGTCGATCATGTCACCATCGACATCGGTATTGCCGCTGACAATCGTCCAGTTTTGGAAGGTAGTTCCTCCATCAGCATCGGTTGCTAGTACAGTGCCAACGGGCTCCCCATTCGCTGTATTGACGAAATTGATACTGTTCTCAGTCAAACTAAAAGATTGTCCCGGAGTCACAACGGGAGCAACATTAGGGGGGAGACTGATACTACCAAATACATCCTCATTGTTTTGGCTCTGTCCTATGCCGTTCGCACCGGTATTACCTGAGCTATTGGCAGAATTATTACCGGAGAAGGTGACGTTAGATGCCGTCACGGTTGGGAGGTTTGTGGGTAAACCTTGGTTATTGCCGTTTGTATTAGTAGTGCTATCCAACACAAAGATGGCCCCCCCTAAACCTTGACCAGAACCAGCACCGTTAGAGCCGGAACCTCCAGCGGTTTGGTTGTTTGTAAAGTTAACGGAGGATAGAGAAAGGGTACCGCTGCGCATAAAGACGGCACCACCAAGGCCAGCACCACCGCCGCTGCCATTCACAGTGCCGTTACCAGCTGCAAAGCCACCAGAACCAGGATTGCCATTGGTGTTAGAAGCATTCACACCAGTTCCAGCTTGCCCGGCGCGACCGCCGCCGCCGCCAAAACCACCTACACCACCATTACCCCCTCGTCCTGGTGTTTCACCTGAATAGACAGTATCTCCACCATTCCCGCCGGTACCGCCCCCACCGCCGAAACTCCCTGAGCCACCAATACCTCCTGAACCTGCATCTGACCACTGTCGATTAACGCCATTACCACCTCGACCGCCAGCCCCACCGCCACCGCCAAAGCCACCTAAACCTCCAGCTCCACCAGAACCACCGTCTTTGCTACCACCAGTTGTACCTATTCCACCAAGGCCACCATTACCACCCGTTCCACCAAAACCACCACTTGTGCCAGCAGTACCGTTATTATTGGGAGTACCATTGTTGCCGTTGCTGCCATCATTTCCCAAGAAACCTAGACCAACTCCACCGCCGGCACCAGATGTGCCACCATTACCGCCAATGGCTTGGTTATTATCAAAGCTTGAGTTACTGATGGTGACGTCTGCATCATTAATAAAGAGGGCACCACCCATACCAGCACCACCGCCACCGCCAGTGGAAGTGCCTTGAGCAAGACCGTCTGCAAAGGTCACGCTGTTAATATCGACGGTCCCACTATTAATAAATAAAATGCGGCGAGTATTGTCCCCGTTCAGTTCGTTGTTGCCACCGTTGATGGTTAAGCCAATATCTTCTTCAATGATGGGCAGATCGCTGGTGATAGTGATATCCCCAGTTACATTAATCGTATCCGACTCTCCATTTGCTTTGGATGCATTAATCGCATCTCTAAGCTCTGCAAAAGTATCAACATCATTAAAGATAGCCATAATTATTACCTATATTTTTTCTAGTTTCTCTAGTGCAATTAAATCCGTCTTCGTGGTTATTACTGAATTTTATAAGCGTATATTGAGAATCATATGTCTTGATTTTCATGCAAATATTGACCATGATAATTACCATGGAATCTACTTCTTTTATGCAGTTTCAGTAAATTTAATTTATCTGTTATTTAGGCACTAGTGGTTCAGCTTGCATAGTTATCGATCCTGACTGAGCATATGAAGATTGTGATTCTTCGATCTCTGGTATTGATTTCTGGGTGATATCTCTAGAAAGCAGACGTTTGGAAAGGGGTGCTAAACGTTTGTTTCGACGAAATTCATCTTCAGTTAGGCTATAGCGATAGACATCAACAAAAGTCTTAGTAGCACTATTAAAAATATGTTCTGGGTCAATTCCAATCAGCTTAAATCCCCCGCCAGCAGTCCCCTTTTGGGCAATGTAGTTATACCCATAGACCATTGATGTCAGTTTATGGAGCTTATATCGATTAAATGCTAAGTCTAGTAACATTAACCCAGCTTCTAATCCATAACCAGATGACCGATGCCTTTCATCAAATAGACCAAGCAACCATTCTGCTCGTTGGTGAAATGGTACATAATCGGCTAATCCTGCTATTCCAATCGGGCCATATTTACGATGGATAACTAATAGCTCTAGATATAGATCATCATCTGGTACAACGTTTTGGCGCTCAAGTAACTGCTGATAGACTTCTGCCTCAGTGGATGGCTGATCATTAAGCCGAAACAATCGCATGAATTCTCGATTACTATAGGCTTTTTCAAATAATAAAGGGGCATCATTGGGGACCGTTCGCCGCATTAGAAGTGAGCGGCCTTGATTAAGTATGGGAGTAGCTATCATTGTCAACGTGGGGAAACTTATGCTTCTGGGTTGGGATAAAACGTGTTGTAGTACCAGGCAAAATTTTGTCGGAGGGTGGCTTGAATGCGGCCCGGTACCACATGTTGTTGTATCGGCTGCACCTGTTTTTGCATCGCACTATGGGTTTTATAGTGTGAGTGATTACCTGTTGGCGCTGATGCAATTTTTAGGTTTTGGGGAGTGACCTGTGCAGGCGCTAAATCTAGCCACTCAAATAGTTTCTGAATAACTGTGACTGGTTCTTGAACAAGATGTTCATATACAACGTAGTACAACTGTTGTTGGAGGCGACTGTCGACATCTTGCAGGGCTGAAATCGCAGCTAGTGGCGATCCAATAGGACCACTGGGTTCAAACAAGGCTTGTGCTCGATCGTCTCGTGATAAACCAGCTAGTTGGTTAGGGGGATCTAAAAGGAGTGTTTTTTGATGCTGAGTTTCGATTGAGCCATAGATTTGGCCAAGTTCTCGCACCATTACCACCATGCGAAAGTTGAGGCCAAGATGACTTAGCATTTCCAGGTTGCTCAACCAATCATTATTTTTATCCACAGCCCAAGCGGTATCCACTTGAGAAAACCAACCCGCCATAAAGCCTTGGTAGGCGCTGATTAAGCGCTGATAGGTCGGGTTAAAATCTGCATCCAAATGTGTATATAAATGCGAACTATGACTCAGATGCTGACGTAGACCATTGAGCGTGTCGCAGAGCGGAGATGTATAGCCTGTGCTGTGAACATCGGGATGCTGGGCTAAGAGTTGGCTCAAGAGCGTTGCACCTGATCGAGGTAAGCCAGTGAGACAAAGAATGGGTGGGTTGACTGGAGTAGACATCAAATTATGGTGGGGGAACGGGGAAAATGCGATCGTCAAAGGTTATGAAGGGACTCAAATAGAGAGTCGTTAACTCAAAGAGACATCAATCAGTATTTTGATGTTTTGATTGATGTCTCTTTGCAAAGTCACGATGTCTTAGATGACAGTTGTGGCAATACCCATTCCATCGGTTTGGGTATTGATCAATGTGGCCAGAACTTCGTTCGTGGCTGTGATGCTGATCTCAGTATTGAGACCAACTGCTGTGTAGCTCAGGTCGGCAGCCATCAGTCCTCCGCCCAGAGCAAATACATCATTGCTCAGATCAAAGGTGTAGATGCTGTCATTTCCGTCACCAGCCTGTAGCAAGAGCGTATCAATTCCTTGATCAGCATAGAGATAATCATTACCAAGACCGCCATCTAGGAAGTCATCATCGTTGCCACCATAGAGGGTATCAACGTCATCGCCACCGATGAGAGTATCGTTGCCAGCAAAGCCATAGAGCTTATCGTTGCCGTTGTTGCCCTCTAAGTAGTCGTTGCCGTTTCCACCTCGAACAATGTCATTGCCATCACGACCGAAAACCATATCGTCATCGTTTTGGCCATCAAGGACATCATTGCCATCGCCACCGTCAAGGAGGTCGTTGTCGTCGCCACCGTAGAGGTAGTCACGACCGTTACCACCAAAGAGGGTGTCTGTGCCGTCGTAACCATAGATGCGATCGTTTCCATCAAGACCATCGATTTGGTCGTTTTCGGCATTGCTGCCTCGGAGGCGTTCGCTGCGGGCGCTACCTTCTAAGATATCGGTAAGATTGATGGTGATCGTTTCAACCGCCGAGGTATCGGTGCCGTCGGAAACGGTGACGCCTAGGGAGAAGATTGGGTTTTGTTCGAAGTCAAGATCATCGGCATCTTGGACGGTGATTTCGCCAGTCATATCATCAATGGCGAAGGCATCCATCATGTCACCATCGACATCGGTGTTGCCGCTGACGATTTGCCAGTTGCTGAAAGTATCATTTACACCTGGATCAGTAGCAGAAATACTGGCAACAACCTGAGTACCATTGGGGGTAGGGGTGAAGTTAAGGGTGTTTTCCTCGAAAGTAAAGGGACCGACCGCATTAATAGTGGGGGCAAT
>JAHQVZ010000258.1 GCA_019634055.1 Leptolyngbyaceae cyanobacterium MAG.088 | reverse complement strand
TGCCATGTATGCCCTCAACGGTTGTATGGGTGGAGGTCTTGAGGTTTTTGTGAACGGTCGTTGAGTGAGAAAAGCAACGGCAAGAATCCTTCTAAACGAGCTTCTAAACGGGCTGAGGCCTGTTTTAATCGCGTATGCACCTGCTGACGGCGTTGTTGTAGAGGGGCCACATCCACCTGACGCTGATCTAATGCGCTGAGCTGTTGGCGAGCGGTTTGCAGTTGTTTTAAGTTAGTTTCAATATTTTCTCGCTGACTCAGGCTATGTTGGAGTTCAGCAATGGTGTCATTGAGGGTGTCAAGTTTAAGCTGTGCCTGACCCAGGGCGGTTTGCAGGGCTCCTTGTTGGGTTTGATAGTGAGCCCGTAGCTGTATTTTTTTAGCATGGATTTGCTGATATTGCTCAAATCGTTGAGCGTAATCCTCTGCCAAACCTTGCAATCGTTGCAGCTCTAGGTAGCCTGCCTCAATTTCGCTGACAGCGGCTAGCTCTGACTGCAGAGCCCGATAGCGTTGCTCAATTTTTTCCAGCTCTAGCTGTCGCTGGGTTTGACTTTGATGCCAGTAGTCCAGCTGCTGGCGTTGGGTTTGCAGGGACTGTTGCTGCTGTTGTCGTTGCTGTCGTTGCTGTTGCAGTTGACTCCGCTGGCTTTGATTAGCTTGTTGAGCCGCTTGGGTCTGGTTGGCCTGTTGTTGTAAATTTTGGTAGTGGGTTGCGATCGCACTGCGTTCCGCCAGTTCGATCTCGGCCTGGGCCAACGCCGTACTCAGCACATTAATTTCAGCCTGGTAATTACGTCCACGGTCTCGAGCTTTCTCAGCCAGACGATCATATTGATTTAACTTAAGCAAATCGGCCAGGATCTGTTTGCGCTCCCCCGGCCGCTTTAACATAAACTCATCCGCTCGCCCCTGACGCAGATAGGCAGAATGGATAAATGTCTCGTAATCTACTTTTAAATGCTCTAAAATCAGCTGCTGAGTAGCCCTTACCCCTTTCTGGGTAATACTCCGAAACCCATTAGATGTCTGTATTTGGAACTCTAACAAACAGCCCTGTCTTCGTCTGCGCCCCCGTACAATCCGATAAACCTGGCTTTGATTCTCAAAGATAAACTCTACCCTGGCTTCTTTAGCGCCCAGATGAATTACATCATCATCGGTAGCTACGCGACTATGGCCCCAAACACTCCAGACCATGGCTTCTAAAAGTGAGGACTTACCTGCACCATTGGGGCCACAAATGCAAGCTACATGTAACCCCGCAAAATCGAGAGTAACCTCTCGATAGCTCAAAAAATTAATTAGGGTTAACCGTTTTGGAATCATGACATAGCTTTCCAGCTTATGCCCACCATAGCAAGTACATACGATCTTTAGTACTTACGATCTGGTTTTTAAATAATTAGTGATCCCATTGATCTGGTTTGCTTATACCTCCCTGCAATTCCAGTTTTATTCTTAAGGGAGATTATTCTCAGGCTAAATCCGCCGTATGTTGTATCAAAGTCCGTTAAATCAATGAAAGTGATTTATTTTGCTGTGTGTGTAGAAAACTTTATCTATCCTTAATAGCGGGCTTGTAATTTTTCATTGGCAGATTAAAGGAAGCTGAAACCATGGAAGCTGACATAGTTACGGATCTTAAGGTGCACAGTCGCCATAACTGTTATCGCCTGAGTCCTGATCAGATGAACGCAATTCAGAGTAAAGGGGTTTCGGTCACGCTAAAGCCGGGCACTAACGTTGTTAAGTTGCTTGAGAATGAAACCTCTTATACGACAGGCATTGGTGATAAGGCAGAACCCTGGGTTTTGTTATGGATTTATGGTGGCAAAGTGGTCAACAGTAAGACCAATGTAGAAGTTGTCGCTACCTGGGCCTCACTCAATGGCTATGAAGATTCCTTGACAATGACTGTAATTGAGTCTGCAACGCTCTGTGCTTTTTTGTTTGACACCAGTACCGGTAATCACAGCGGAGAGCTGACTCTGTCAGTGACCACGCTATAACTGTTCGTGGTCGCGCACAAATTGTTGTGTCGCAAGTGCCAACAACAGTTGCGTAGCAGATTTTGGCTAATAAGAGCAACCTCATCATCCCATTTCCAGTTTCTGTCTTTTATTGATTTTGGACTTCAGCCCGTGTATCGAAAGATGTCTTTAGTAAAATTTGCTGCTATTTTTGTCGCCGCAGCAACAGTCTCGCAAATATCCCTTGAAAACCTTTCTCGACAAACTGCCATTGCCCAATCATTTGGGGATGTGCCTGACAGTTTCCCTGTGCCTGACTCTTTACCAGAGGGTACAACGCTCAAGCTGGATGGTTCCACCAGTATGCGTTTCACCAACGAGGCAGTAGAAAAACGCTTTGAAGAGCAGTATGCCAATGTCGATGTAGAACTAGATGCTAGCCGCACCGATGAGGCTTTCGAGGCGCTTATTAACGGCGATATCGATATTCTGGCCACAGGCCGTCCGCTGACAGACGAGGAAAAAGCCCAAGGTGTGGTAGAAGTTCCCCTTGAGCAACGAGAAAAGCTAGCCATTATCCTCGGGCCAGACAATCCATTACCCATAGAAGACGACCCTGCCACCCCTGAAATTGAAGGTAATCTCACCTTTGAGCAGTTTGCTCGCATGTTTCGCGGAGAAATTACCAACTGGTCTGAGGTGGGAGGGCCTGACCTACCTATTCGTTTTGTCGATCGACCAGACTATAGCGATACTCGACGCGCCCTGAGCACCTATACCGTATTTGAGGGAAAACCTTTTGAAACTGGCAGTACGGCGGACCCAGTAGAGATTGACGAAACTGATGATGTGGTGAGCGCCCTTGGTAACGATGGCATTGGCTATGCTGTCGTATCCCAGGTTGAGGATCGAGATGATGTGCGCATCATCTCGATGCACCAAACCCTGCCAGATGATCCACGTTATCCCTATTCCCAGTATCGGGCCTTTGTTTACAAAGAAGACGCTGGGCCAGCGGCTTTAGCCTTTATGGGGTTTGCTACCACAGCACCGGGGCAGGAAGTTTTTGCATCGGCACCTGCTCCGGCAGAGGCACCCCCCGTTGCTGCCGAGCCACCGGCGGCCGCTCCTGCCGCTGAGCCCGCGGCTGCCGGTAAAGGTGGTTTTCCCCTATGGCTTTTGCCATTGTTGGCGATTCCATTATTAGGCGCTTTACTCTGGTGGTTGCTAAAGGGCGCTGGCACTGCGCCAGCGGCTGCCCCCGTAGCCGCCGCTGGTGCCGCCGCCACAGGTGCCGCCGCCGCTGCCGCAGGTGCAACACCACGTATGGTGCTAACTGCGCGTGACTGTCGCAATGCCTATGCTTATTGGGAAATTCCCCAAGAACGCTTAAACGAAACTAAGCGTCAGGGTGGGGAAAAAATGATCATACGGATCTACGACATCACTGGACGAAGCAAAAATTCTCCTTTGCCATCACCTGCTGCCGAGTACCCTTGTTTAGAGGCCAATCCTGATCTGCATTTGCCCATTGCTGTTGATGATCGTAGCTACTGTGCGGAAGTAGGGTACCTGGGTAAGGATAATGAGTGGTTTCCGGTTGCTAAGTCAGATCCGGTCAGAGTGCCCGTATGCCCTAAGGATGAACCTGTGGCTGCACCAGCTCCAGGAAAATCTACGCCAGCAGCGCCTAAATCAGCTGGCATAGGTGCTTTGAGAGGTGCCGCACCTGCCAGTGCCGCCCTAGGAGGTGCCGCCCTAGGAGGTGCCGCCCTGGCAGGCGCTGCTGCATTAGGGGCAAACAAGGCCGTAGATAGTAAAGCTAAGACTCCGGTAGACAATGGGCGGATGATTTTGACACCCCGCAGTGATCAAGATGCTTATGCCTATTGGGAAATTCCCCAGGGACGATTGGCCGATGCCCAGCTTCAGGGAGGTAAAACCATGGTGGCGAAACTGTATGACGTCACCGATAGACCTGCTGATGCACCCTTGCCGGAACCCGTGACTCAACTAGAGTGCACAGAGGCAGACATGGATGCCCATTTCGAAGTTACGTCTGAGCGGGACTATGTTTCGGAGATCGGCTATCAGACAGCATCTGGTAAATGGTTACCCCTAGCCAAATCAAATTCGGTACGAATCCCTGCTGATAGTGAAGGAGGGGCTGCTACTGGTAAATTTCCAGGGGCTGCTCTGGGTGCTGCTGCTGCCGTGGCCACTGGTGCTGCTGCTATGGGGGCTAGTGTTGGCGCTTCTAAATTGAAGGCAGACGAAGCAACAAGTGCTCAGAGCCGTATTGTGATCACTCCCAAAACCTCCCAAAAAGCCGATGTATCTTGGGAAGTACCAGATACAGCAAAATCGGCCCTTAAAGCGGAGGGAGGGGAAGCGTATCAGCTGCGTATTCATGACGTCACTGACGTTGAGCTTGATCGACAGTCACCGAATAGTACGCTGGTCTATGACTTGTCGGAGACTGATTGCGATCGCACCGTTCCGTTACCTAACACTCAAAGTGACTATGTAGCAGAGGTGGGCTATCAAACCTCATCTGGTGACTGGTTGACCATGGCACGGTCTACCCCCATCAGCCCAGTGCAAGAAGATTTATCTGGCTCTTCAACATCCCCAGATGCCTTAAATATGGGGATTGGCGCTGCTGGGGCCGCCGCTGGGGCCGCCGCTGCTGGGGGGATGGCCGCAACTGTGTTGAAAGCACAGAAATCCGAGCCTACGCCAACTGATCAAAGTGATGTTGACACCGTAGATGCAAAACCCTTGACTCAGGGAGATACCCAGATTGTCAAAGTTCACAGCCGCAACAATGCCGTCATGTTTGATGAGGGGCAACTGGGTCACATCGAATCCGATGTAGCCGTCACTCATCAGTTAACCCCAGGCATATATACGTTACGTCTGCGGGATGGGGTATTTAATTACGATGCCGATGATAGCCATCCTGGTGAACCATTTGTACTGCTATGGATTCATGGTGGTACGGTTATTAACCAAAAGACAGGCGTTCCCGTCAGTTCGACCTGGACCACCCTAAATGGTTACGACGATACGCTGCTTTTAAATGTGAAAGAACCCGTTAAACTCTGCGCCTTCTTTGTCGATACGTATCCGGATGACAATTTAGGAGAAGTGACCCTTTCAGTTAGTAAGCAATCGAGCAATCAATAACTAAATAACAATCAATGCATGATTTTTTTCCATTGATTGTTATTTATTGGCTTCTTTCTCAGCTCTACGTATTTCCTTTTTCCTTAGCCTTTTTTGGAGAGTTCAACGATGTTTTTTGAAGTTTTGAGTGCCATTAATAATCCCAACCAGCAAGCCAACATTGGTCAACTGACTCAAGTAACTAACTCCATGCAAAAGTTAGCAAATAGTCAAGGCGTTAATCCAAATCAAATGCAATCAATGATGACTGTGTTAGGCGGTGCTCTTCAACCTGTTCTACAACAGAAACAGTCTCAGCTGGGAGCGGGAAAACTAGCATCTATGCTGGGACGTAGCAATGATGCGTCAGTGTTGACATCGATTATTTCTCCGCAAATACAGCAGCAACTTGCCCAAACAGTTGCCCAAAAAACAGGTATGCAAGCATCTATTGCGCAAGCAATCCTACCTCAGCTATTACAAGTAGTAATGAGTTTATTCAATATGGGTGCGCCCACACCTGGTAGCGTAGGTGGAACAAACTCATTACTAAATGCCTTTGTGAATACCAGTCGTTCTAGTAATAGCGATTTAGGTAATGTGATGAAATTTGCAGGACGTTTTTTGAATGCCCCCAACTAATGCATCCAACTAGAGAATCGTTCCTGAGGACAAACATCTGCAACAGGTAGGCCTAATATTTGGTCGGCAAGCTTAGTCAGTACATTTGCACTGAGGCAACGGTTATAACCATTGCCTCAGAGTCTATATAATCAGGTGCCTGTGAGTTGACATTGTCTTACTTACAGGCATTTTGCTTATCTAATACCAAATCTAAATTCAGTAATCCCAACTATAGCAAACTGCTGGATGCATTCAGCAGTTTGCTGCGCACATAGCTGTTGTCAGTTAAAGCTTCCAGGGATCATCTATGCCTTGAACTATGTGCGCCAAGCTATAAAAATAAACAAACCTATTGCAATTGAGTCGTTTGTCTGGCGTCTAAGTATCAGTAGTGCTTTATAAAACACGTACTATTGCGTATATTCCAGCTTGTCATATGGAAGCTTTATTGAACTTTTTATCTTCCCAGGAAACATACCGATTACTTGACCGTCCCTATATGTGCAAGGTGACTCTATCAGGAAAAATCAGGAGGTTGCATAAACCATAGTGGCATTAGGGCATATTTAGATTGAGCATCTTGTATTTTTACGGAAACATATGTCATATTTCGTAAGTCTCATAAAAATGAGTTGATGCTAATTCTAGCTGTCTAATTCTTCCAAATGCATCTATTTCCAGCATTGTCGTTTGAAGCAAGTTTTTATTTTTTAGAAGAAAACTTCTAGAAATATTGAAATCTGGTCAAGTATGGAAGCCGACTCACCAAGTTTGATTGCCCCTTTCCTGGTACTTGACGCTCAGTTTGTAAAAGTTAAAGGCTCATCTCAATACTAGAGTTTTTCTATCTCTTGCTTCTACAGTCCTAAATCTGATGTCTAGAGGTATTTGGGTTTGCCCCCAGGGTACATACATTGTGGTCCTATGAAGTATGCATTTGTTAGTCAGCCTAGAGAAGAAGATTGTGGCATTGCCTGTATTGCCATGGTGGCCAAGCACTATGGCCAGAAATTCACTCTGGCCCGTGTACGTGAACTGGTCGGGACCGGTCAGCTAGGGTCATCCCTGCTAGGACTACAACAAGGTGCCGAGGCCCTAGGTTTTCAAGCCCGTTCTGGTCAAGCAACAGAGGATATTTTTGATCGTATCCATCGTCTGCCCTTACCCGCCATTATTCACTGGGGTAGAGATCGTTGGGTTGTTTTCTACGGAAAGCAGAAAAATAGCTATGTCATCGCTGACCCAGGTGTAGGTGTTCGCTATCTCAGTGCGGCCGAAATTAAGCGCAACTGGGGTGACGGGGCAATGCTTCTGCTGGTGCCAGACGAAGCGTTTTATAGCTTATCTACCGATAAACCAAGCCGGATTGCAGGTATTCTGCAGCAAGTTTGGCCCTATCGTATTTCCCTGATTCAAGTCCTCATATACGGACTATTTGTTGGATTTCTATCGCTAGGAATTCCATTACTGATTCAGTTTGTTACTGATGATGTTGTGATTGGGGGAGACACCAAGCTTTTACCTAAAGTTGCGATCGCAGCGGCAGGGTTCTTTGTCATCAAAAGTTTACTGAACCTAGTTCAAGTTTCCCTGGTTGCAAACGTTTTTCAGCGCCTAGAACTAGGGTTAACATTAGAGTTTGGGCGAAAATTATTAAAACTACCTCTCAATTATTACGAGACCAGGCGTAGTGGTGAATTTGCCGGTCGACTTAAAGATATTTCTCGCATTAATGAACTGATCGTTGACGGCGCTGTCCAACTACCTGGGTTATTTTTTACCGCAACCGTTTCACTGGGTTGCATGTTGTTTCTCTACAGCCAACGGTTAACCCTACTGTCACTCATAACAGCAGGATTAATGCTAGGAACAACATTGACCTTACTGCCGGTGTGTCAGGCTCGTATTCGACGGTTACTATCACTAAATGCTAAAAATCAAGCCCTGCTGGTAGAAATTTTCAGAGGGGCAATGACGCTTAAAACGACGACAGCCCAGCCCCAACTTTGGAAAGAGATGCAAGGGCGCTTCGGTAATCTGGCCAGTAAGAAAGCCGATGCTGTTCAACTAAGTTTTTTCACAAGTCAGCTAGCTAATTTACTATCAGGTATTGGGCACATAGGTATCTTTTGGCTAGGTAGCACCATGGTTATTGGTCAGGAGTTAACCCTGGGTAAGCTGTTGGCCTTTAGCATCATGAACTATAGCTTTCTAGAGTTCATTAGCTTCCTAGTCAAGTTTTCAGACAAGTTTGTGGAAGTCAAGACATCAGTCCAGCGGTTTGACGATGTTATTGATGTTGACGATGAAAGCCCAGATGACTGGCTTAAGCCCCTTGCTGAAATCCCTTCCAATGGAGATATTAGCTTTAATCAAGTCAACTTCCACTATCCAGGACGGTTCAACTTACTAGAGACATTCACGTTAACCATACCTGGCGGCAAATCCTCGGCCTTAGTTGGGGCATCTGGTTCTGGAAAAAGTACAATCGCCAAGATTTTGGCTGGATTACACCCGTATCAATCTGGTGAGGTGTTGGTTGGCCCCCACAACTTACGTGATTTATCTACAGAATGTGTGCGAAAACAGATTGTCTTGGTCTCCCAAACCACGCATTTTTGGAGTCGTTCAATCTTAGAAAACTTTCAACTCTGTGCACCAAAAGCCTCATATAACGAAGTGGTAGCCGCTTGCCGAATTACAGGTGCAGATACGTTTATTAACAAGCTACCGGATGGTTATCTGACTGTTTTGGGCGAGTTTGGTTCAAACCTCTCAGGGGGACAGCTACAGCGGTTAGCAATTGCTCGGGCCTTGGTGCTTAAGCCAGCTATTTTGATATTAGATGAATCAACCTCGGCCCTAGATCCCTTGAGTGAAGCTGAAATACTTCAAAATCTTTTGATACATCGCAAAGGACACACTACTGTACTCATTAGCCATCGTTCCAGTGTGAATCGAATTGTTGATTGGGTCGCTGTGATTAATGATGGGGAAGCTGATATTGCTGGTTCTCCCGAGTATTTACTCACTCAAGAAGGCGGGCATTTGCAATTTCTAGAAGGAGCGCCTCAAAATCTTGTGGATGGGTCAAAGCGTCTAGTTGCCAGTAATACAGGTGCCAAGACTGACCTGCCTTCTCTACCAGGGCCTGTAGAAAACTAATTTGTTAACGACAAAAGTTGTATCGGATTTGTCAATGTGAGTATAACCCATGAACCATGATGACGCTTTTTCCAATTCTGTATTTGACTTGCCTGATCAGGTGACCAAGTCGACAGCGATTGAGCCAGTCACTGACATTGACCTTGCGATTGAGCAAGCTAAGTCTCCCACCGGCAGCTTAGCGGCAATTCAAGATTTTCAAGCCAATCAGGCATCTGTCGAGCAATCTCAGTCTCTAGTTACGCCTGTTGTAGATAATTTTCTGCCGTCGCCCAATCGCCTGCTCGCACTGAGTGGTTTAGGTCTGGTTGGGGCCTTAGGCATAGGAGCTTTGGCTTCTACTTTTATCACTTACAACACCACTGTTAAGGCTCAGGCTGTTGTACAACCAGTGGGTGATATACAACCGATAGAATCTGCTGCGGGGGGAGTGGTTGAAAGTATTTTTGTTCAAGAGCATGACACCTTAGCGCCAGATCAGGAAATTGCTGAGTTTAAGAATGTAGCTTTGCAGAAAGAAGTGGAGCAAATCGAAGCTCAAATTGCTGGAACTGAGGAGCGTATCACTCAGGTGAATGGACAACTCCAGGCCTTAGACCAACGACGATTAGCCGAAGCAAGTTGGCTAAGGCAGCTGACTGAAGCTGGGTTAAGCTCTGGGGGAGGATCTCAATTTACATATTCGCAAAACCGTCTCTTTCAGCATCGAAATGAACTTGAAACTCGACTTGGAGAAGAGCGTAATCAACTAGCACAGGTTCATCAGCAAATTGAGAACCTAACAGTTCGTGCGCCAAAGGCCGGAAATATTTATGATCTACAGCTAAGGAGACTGGGACAAACCGTGAGTGCCAATGAGACAATTGCTAAAATTGTTTCTGATAAAACTGGCCTAGAAATTAAAGCACTGGTGCCAGATAACCAGATCGAAAATATTGAGATAGGCCATCCTACCAAGATGAATTTATCTGAATGCGCCTTTTTTAGATTTGGTAGCTTAGAGGGACAAGTGAGCTCAGTGGAACCTGTTCAACCAGATTTAGAAATAAATATAGGGAGATTAAAAACTGCCCCAAAAAACAGCCATATGGTAACGATAAAAACTGCTGAACAGGACTTACAGGCTAACTCACGTACCTGTGAGTTGTTACCTGGTATGCAAGGG
>JAHQVZ010000257.1 GCA_019634055.1 Leptolyngbyaceae cyanobacterium MAG.088 | reverse complement strand
TCATGGCCTTCGTGCAGTTCCCCATGGCCCGCAAAAAAGAACCACACGTTATCCCCTACATCCAAAAATGGCTCAGCAAACCGCTTGCGAAAGAAATATTTCAGATTGGCATAGGTGGGCTCTGACCTGAGTGATGGTCCTCGATCTGACGGAATGGGTGGAGCATCTTTAGCAAAATAGTAAACCTGCTCAAAGCTAGCTTCATTTAGACAAAAATCACGTATGGCTTCAGCGTCTTGCTGAGCATAGTTCAACGGTTTGAGGTAGTGATACTCGTTGATACCAATGCAAATCGCCCAGTTTTTTGCCATTTTCAGGAGTCGACCAACTTTACCGATTCTACTTGCTGCTTCACGGATTTTGCTAATTTTCCGGCAACTCTGCAATTTGCCGTTAGGCAGAGTGGGCCAATTTTTTTGATGGGCAAAAAGGCATGCTAATGACTGAATTAGATGACAAGTTAGCCCAATGTATGACGGTAGGCCCCATACATTGATTTTTGATGATTCTTGCCGCCTGACATCTCCTCATTGCTCAAATCTATTTGCTTTAAGTATTAATACTGAAAGGATTACGCAAATTAACCAATGTTTTTTGAAACACTTTGCAAATCCATGCGTCTGATTCTACAGACAGGCTAACTGTCTACTTCAGGGGCTGTGCTGACACATTCAGACACCACATCTACTACTTGTCTGACCAGCATCAAAACACAATTCACCTATGCAAATTGTTAAGCACACCCCTTCAGAGCTGACCCTGAAGAATCAATCTTCACATCTAAGTAAAGGATTTATCAGCCTCTGGGCCCTATTATTTTCCGGTATTCCCCTGGTGATGATGGGAGTCTGGCTCTATGGTTTGGGCATTACTCAACTTAGTTGCCAACGCCTAGAGTCAACTCAGGTGAGGTGCCACAATACCCAATCCCGCATGCTGGGCCTTATCCCTGGTGCCACCGCTACGGTTAACCAGGCAACTGCTGCTGAAATGAAGACCGAAACCAGCGTTGAGGGTGATGCTACCCACAATGTGGATCATTGGGTTGTATTACAAACCCCCAACGGCGAAGTCACCTATGTAGAAGATCCCCTACGCATTAATGGCCGCAAAGGCTCAGCCGATGAAATGCAGGCCATTACCAACCAGCTCAATAGTTTCTTCTCTTCTGATCAGGCGACGGTGACCATCCAGCGGGATATGCGTTTTCGCCTAGGCAATAGCATTTTTCCCCTGGGCTTTATGGGACTGTTTGTACTGATTGGCAGTACCGTTGTTTACTTTACATTTCGGTCAGAGGAATTGGTGTTTGATAAAATCTCGCAACGGTTTTGGTGCAAACATAAAACCCTTTTAGGGACACAGACCTGGCAATGTCCCTTGCAGGAAATTCAAGATGTGATGGTTGATATTCAAACCGATCGAGATGGAGACTCAACCTATGTTCTTAAACTATTACCTGAAGCGGGTAAGCAAGCCCTGATTCCTGGTTGTAAAGAACAAGTAGAAACCGCGCTTAATGTGATTCGTGAGTTTTTAACGTTAAACTCAGCTCCAGTATTTATAGCTGTAACCACTGAGCCTGACGCAGATCCATCTCACTTAGATGTGGCTTAGTACGAGGCATGCTGTACTTCAGGATATTTGCCCTATCATCAATGGTTTCATAGCCGTAAACAAAAAAATCTCCTTCTTCAAAATTGAAGAAAGAGATCTGCTAATAAACAATTCACTGCTTCTACAGCTAGGTGATGGCTGTTTCTGTGTACTTAAGGATATCTAAGATAACGTGCGTCAGCTTCTAAACGTCTTGGTTGTACTTGACGCCGCGATAGGTAAGCTGTACTCGTTGATGTGGATGGCTAGGAATCTTGAATGCCTTGCGCCTAACGGGAGCACCGCGATAGGTCCCAATCTTTTCGTTATCAGTAACTTGAACGTTTTCAAAATGTGCTTCGTAGCTTGCACCATGAAATGAAAGTTTCATTTCGGTTCCTCCAAGTGTGTAGATGCCATGACAGAAATCTATAGTAAGCAAAAAGATTACTGAAACTTTCTGCCAAAAAGCAACAAAATGTGTAATTGACTACAGTTTATATCGTAAAGAAGTGCATTTGAGCTAAGTTAGCAAAGCTTAAAATGTAATTTAATATTTGCTTAATGTTCTAAGCCATCAGAGCGCTCCATGTATGTCGAGATGATTTCTTTATGGGGTATGGTGTCCCTCTTGGTATAAAGTTGGCTTAGGGTACATATTTACTTGCCGAGGGTAAAGCGGCTTTGAGCAGTGATTTTGACCTTTTTGAATCCGTTGAGTAGGTCAGTACAAGCATTTCGCAAATGCAGATGAGCTGTTTAAAGGCTTAGAGTCTGATTCCTTTTTCAATTCTGGGAGTTTTGAGTCTCCTTCAACATTTGGGAAAACGGGCTGGATATCTCATCGTAATTAGGGTGTCTACTTATTGGCTTTAGCGTAATGTTTCTTTTTCCCTTGTGTGGGAATTGGCCATTGCTTGAGCGATTTTGGTTCAGGTAATAGCTTATTGCAGTGTGCAATGGGTGTTAACAATGCCCTGTCTTGCTGGTGGGCATGTTAGCAGTATTAGTACTGCGACGAAGGCCAATAGTAATACCGTCACTCCATGTAGAGATTACTTTTGATACAAAGTAATAATGACTCTAGCTACAAGAAAGATTGAGGGTGCTAAGTCATATTAAGGGTGTAGCAAGCTTGAAATTCTTTTTTGAAATTTTTGAGGAAATCAACATGAATGCACTTGCCCAGCGCTTAATTACTTTCGCATTTACTGGTGCTCTGGTTGTTGCTGGCGCAGCATCGGCTCAAGCAGATACAGTTCGTACCGGGGTTAATGGCAACACTTCAACAACAACCCAAACTGTCGATGAAGATGGTAGCCGGGTTCGCACTACCACGGGTGAAAATGGCAATACTACCACTACTGTGACAGAAGGCAGTGATGGTGACTACACTCGCACCGTTACTGGCCCTAATGGCCGTTCCTCAACTCGTGACTATGAGTACACTATTGAAGACGGTCGGATTATCCGTACCTCCACTGGGGCTAATGGTGGTACTTCCACGTCTGTGACAGAAAGAGATGAGGACGGCAACTATACTCGCACTGCTGAAGGATCTAACGGTCGTTCGACGGTGACAGAAGGCAGTGAGGGCGACTACACTCGCACTACCACTGGCCCGAATGGTCGTTCGTCAACAAGTAACAGTGAGATTTCTGTTGAAGACGGTGAGTTTAACCGTACTACCACTGGTCCCCGTGGTAATGAGCGCTCAGTCATCCGTGACCGTGAGCGTCGTTTTCGCCGTTAGTCCTAGGCTATCGAGCATAAAGGCATACTCAAAAGCGGTTTCTTCGAGCCAGCCATAACGCCCGGAGGCACCGCTATGACCTGCATCCATATTGGTTTTGAGGAGTAGTCGGTTCTGGTCAGTTTTTAGCTCTCGCAGTTTGGCTGTCCATTTAGCGGGTTCCCAGTAAGAGACTCGTGGATCGTTCAGACCACCCGTGATCAGTAGGTCGGGATAATTTTGGGTGACAACATTGTCGTAGGGAGAATAGGACTTCATATAGTCGTAAAATTCTTTCTCGTTGGGGTTGCCCCATTCGTCCCATTCCATTACTGATAGCGGTAGGTTAGGGTCTAAAATTGTTGTGACAACATCGACAAAAGGCACGGCTGCCAGGGCCACCTTAAATAAATCAGGCTGCATGTTTAATACTGCACCTATCAGTAAGCCCCCGGCACTGCCGCCATAGATGGCTAGTTTGTTGGAACTGGTCCATTGTTGTTCGATCAAATACTCTGCACAGGCGATAAAGTCGGTAAATGTGTTCTTCTTGTGGAGAAATTTACCGTCTTCATACCAGGGCCGACCCATTTCGCCACCGCCGCGAATATGGGCAATGGCATAAACGACACCCCGGTCTAACAACGAGAGCCGGATTGATGAAAAATAGGCTGATGAGGATGAGCCGTAGGACCCATAACCATAGAGAAAGAGGGGATTGTTGCCATCGCGTTGGATGCCTTTTTTGTACACTAGGGAGATGGGGACTTTAGTGCCGTCGGCTGCTGTGGCCATTAGCCATTCGCTTTTGTATAGGCTGCGGTCGTAGCCTCCTAAGACCGGCGTTTCTTTTTTGAGTTCTCGCTCGTGGGTATCCATGTCATAGTCAAACACGGACGATGGTGTAATTAATGATGTGTAGGTAAATCGTAGGGTTTTGTTGTCAAATTCAGGCATGGCACCGGACCATACTGAATAGGTGGGTTCTGGAAACTCCAGGGCAGTCTCTTCTTTGGTGGAGAGTTTCTGGATGCGAATAGTTGGTAACCCTCCCTGGCGCTCATAAATAACCAGGTGATCAATAAACGCACTAACGCCGTTGAGTTTTACCTCAGGACGATGGGGTATGACGGTTTCCCAATGCTCTTTGCCGAGGGTGTTGACTGGGGTCGCCATTAGTTTGAAGTTAATGGCGTCTTCATTGGTAACGATATAAAAACGGTTGGGCTCGTTGTCGTTACCAGGATGGTGTGAAATAGAATACTCTACCCCATGCTGCCGTGGACAAACTATCTGAAATTCTCCATTGGGATTGTTGGCGTCTAAAATATGTATTTCAGAGGTGATTTTGCTGTTGATGGAGATGATTAAGTAGGCGTCACTGCGGGTGCCACCTACTGAGACGTAGAAGGCTTCATCGGGTTCTTCGTAAATGAGTTGGTCGTTATCAGGGCGGCTTCCCAGACGATGTTTCCATACCTGATAGGGACGATGGGCTTCATCTAGGCGAGTGTAAAATACGGTTTGGTTGTCGTTAGCCCAAATGACCTCACTCATATTTTCAATCGCTTCTGGAAATAGCTTTCCTGTGGTGAGATCTTTGAATACTAAGGTGCAGCGTTCTGATCCATTGGTGTCGGTTGCGTAGGCTAATAGCTGATGATTAGGGCTGGTTTCGTAGTCACCCAAGGCAAAAAACTCATGGCCGTCTGCCAGTTCATTTTCGTTGAGTAAAATCTCTTCTGGGGCGTCTAAATGGCCTTGTTTACGGCATAAAATGCCATAGGCTTTTCCTTCTTCTGTGCGGTTGTAATAGAAGTAATTGCCATCTTTGGTGGGTACAGACAGATCGGTTTCTTGAATGCGGCCCAGCATTTCGTCGTATAGTGTTTTCTGAAAATCTTTGGTGTGGGCTGTTTGGGTGTCGGTGTAGTCGTTTTCGGCTTTGAGGTACGCCAGGGTCTCTGGGGCATTGCGATCGCATAGCCAATAATAGTTATCAACGCGAATATCCCCATGTTTTTCAAGGGTTTTGGGCTGCTTCTTTGCGATGGGTGCTCCAGACATACTCAAAACCGTTGGCTCCCTTAATGTGTGTGTGTTACTAGAATACTGAGCATTCTCAAGTTATGGGGGATGAATTTCGTCGTTCTTGCCCTCTTCAAAAACATTTATACTAATCAAGCTTCACCCATCCTTCCCGTTTTGTATGGCTGATCTAATCTTGTTTTGGCACCGTCGTGACCTACGCATTAGCGATAATCTAGGCCTGGCTGCTGCTCGGGAGCGCAGCCCCCAGGTGGTGGGCGTTTTTTGTCTAGATCCCGATATTTTAGAGGCCGATGATGTCGCGCCAGCGCGGGTCACTTATATGATTGGTTGTTTGGCCCAGCTACAGGAACGTTACCAGATTGTCGGTAGTGAGCTACTGATTTTAAAGGGCAAGCCTACTCAGCAAATTCCCCAGGTTGCAGCTACGTTAGGGGCCGCTGCCGTTTACTGGAATCGGGATGTGGAACCCTACGCTCGCCAGCGGGATACTGCAGTGGCGGCGGCCCTGAAGGAAAAGGGCATTGAAATGCGCACTACTACTTGGGATCAGTTATTGCATGCACCTGGAGACGTGATGACTGGTGCAGGGAAGCCCTATACGGTCTATGGTCCTTTTTGGCGGAACTGGCAAAAGTCAGTAAAGCTGTCTCCTGTGGAGAGTTTGCAAGATGCTGTGGGGCTGGATGATGCAGAACGGCAGGGGACGGATGCGATCGCGCTGCCCTCAGCGCCGGAACTAGGCTTTATTTGGGACGCCGCGTTACCTCTAGAGCCCGGTGAACAGCCTGCCCGTGAACAACTGGCCACGTTTGGTCAGCGAGCGATTGAAGCCTACGACGAGCAACGCGATTTCCCAGCGGTGCTTGGGACGTCGTTGTTGAGTGCGGCCCTTAAGTTTGGTGCAGTGGGTATTCGGGAAGTCTGGCAGACAGCCGTGGCAGCCTATGATGCCTGCCGTAGCGATGAAGCCCGTGCCAATGTGCAAACCTGGATGAAGGAACTTGCCTGGCGAGAGTTTTACCAACATGTTATGTACTTTTTTCCAATGCTGGCAGAGGGGCCCTATCGTCAAGCCTGGCAAGACTTTCCCTGGGATAACGACGAGGTAAAGTTTAGGGCCTGGTGCGAGGGGCGGACGGGCTATCCCATTGTGGATGCCGCCATGCGTCAGCTCAATGAAACAGGGTGGATGCACAATCGTTGCCGGATGATTGTGGCTAGTTTTCTGACTAAAGATTTAATTATCGACTGGCGCTGGGGTGAGAAGTATTTTATGCAAACGCTGGTGGATGGGGATCTCAGTGCCAACAACGGCGGTTGGCAGTGGAGTGCTTCTAGCGGTATGGATCCAAAGCCTTTGCGGATTTTCAACCCAGCCAGCCAGGCCAAAAAGTTTGACGCCGATGCAGAATACATTCGCCAGTGGGTGCCCGAAATTCGCCATGTAGATACGGGGGCGTTGGTGAGTGGTAAACTCTCGACCCTCGATTTAGAAGGCACCGGCTATGTAGCCCCCATTGTTGATCATAAAAAACAACAGGCCATCTTTAAGGAACGTTATAAACAACAAAAAGCCAGGGTTCAATAATGATTTATTTTTATTTATTGGTAGGATTACGGTTGCTTAGTCTTCTGTAAAAGCAAAGTCTTTTATCACTTGTTTTTTACCTGTAGTGCGGTTCTACAGAGTACTCTCTTCTTTTCTTTTACGTGATTTTACGTGATGTTGTGATGGCCTTGTGATCGTTTATCAGTCAATCATTTTGGCTTACTAAAACATACTTTTTCCCTGGCTCATCCGGACTTTCATCAAGTTGACTGAATTAAATCTTTAGGGCAAAGTTCTTTTACTTTTCAAGTCGGGCAAATTAGCTAGTAAGCCGTGTTTCTTTAAAGTCCGGCTAGCACAATGGCAATTCACTCTAAAGGGAATGAAGCAACATGACTAATTCAGGCGGGATAGATGGCGCTGATAAGAAAATTGTAGTTGGAATTTGTGGCATCCTTTTAGGTGCCCTTGGCGTCCATAAATTTATTTTGGGTTACACCACTGAAGGGGTCATCATGCTGGTAGGTAGTTTGGCGACCTGTGGTTTTGCTTCACCTATATTTGGCGTAATTGGCCTTGTTGAAGGAATTTTATATCTGACCAAATCTGATGATGAATTTGTCAGTACGTATATTACGAACAAGAAAGGGTGGTTCTAAGGTCAGCGCCCATGTGCCGTTGTCTAAGCCGTCGACTTATTTTCGACTGGGACTATTAGGTGCGAGCTTGATGCCGTTCTTAATTGTTCTACTTCATGGGTTAGGGTACGAAGTTAAGCTCTGGGGATGCTTGATGAAGGCATTGCTAGGTATTCCCTGTCCTTCTTGGGGAATGACTCGGGCAATGTTTGCGATCGCAGATGCTCAATGGTCTCAGGCTATCCATTACCACCTCCTTGCTCCCCTTGCCGTAATTCTATGGGGCGTTGGCGTTGTTCAAATTAGTTTTGAACTTTGGACCAAGCGTGTTTGGAGTGTCTGGTGGCGTCGTCGTGGTGTTTGTTTAAGTGGCCTGCTGATTGTCTTTAGCTACCATGGCTACCGACTTTATGATTTGTGGATGTCTGGCATGCTGGCTGCCTATATACAGCAGTCATGGCTGCATAATTTGCTTTAGCAAACTGGTTTAGTGCAGTAGTGTTTCTCTCAAAGCAGCCCTATGTATAAGCGCGGACTCTCCCTCAAAGTAGGACTGGCATTGGCCGGTTTAACCTACTTTCAGATTTTTTCTCACTTAGAGCTAAATCCCCTGCTAAAAAACTATTTAATTCTGCTACCTGTTCAACTAGGGGTGCTCATGTACTTCGGCTACGTTTACTGGAATAGTAAATCAAATGACCATAATCGCCTGCCGTGAAATGTTGCGGATAGCATTAAGGTGACAAAGTAGTGATTGTATATGTCCTAAACTACTCACTATATGAAGTCCTTAAGCCAAGATCTGGATACTTCCATGGGAGAAGCTCGCCTCAAGTTATCGGAAGGTTTAACGGAATTCCCCCTGGATATTCTAGATCTTGCGGATTCATTAGAGATTTTAGATCTCTCCAATAATCAGCTGACTAGCTTACCTGACGAATTTGGCCAGCTAAAAAAGCTACGAATTGCTTTTTTTAACAATAACCAGTTTGAAGAATTTCCTGAGGTATTAGCCAAGTGTCCTAATCTTGCAATGATTAGCTTTAAGGGCAATCGGCTTAAAACCATTAGCGAATCGGCTCTGTCTCCAAATATACGCTGGTTGATTTTAACCAATAACCAGCTGACAACGCTGCCCAGAAGCATTGGTAATCTGAGCAAGTTGCAAAAATGTATGCTAGCTGGCAATCAGCTACAGGCTTTGCCAGAGGAACTCGCCAACTGCAAAAATCTAGAGCTAATGCGACTGGCCGCTAACCAATTGCAGACATTACCCCCCTGGCTATTTACTCTACCCCGCTTAACCTGGTTAGCCTATGCAGGGAATCCTTGCAGCCAGGCGACAGACTCTCAAATAAACACGTCACTGTTAGCTATTGATCCCACTGAAATAATGTTGGGTGAAGTGTTGGGGCAAGGGGCTTCCGGCATCATTTATAAAGGTCTGTGGACACCGGATACCGTTCAAGATGTTGCCGTCAAACTTTTTAAGGGTGACATTACGAGTGATGGGTTGCCCCTAGATGAGATGCAGGCTTGCATAGCGGCTGGGGCTCATCCCAATTTGGTCAATGTGTTAGGTAAACTCAGTCAGCCTATGGAGGGCAAAGCAGGTCTAGTTTTCTCCTTTATTACGTCTGACTATAGCAACTTGGGCGGCCCCCCTAGCCTAGAAACCTGCACCCGCGACACCTATGGGGAAGACGTGTCTTTTACATTGCCCGTCATTCTAAAAATAGCTCGCGGAATTGCTGCGGTTGTGGCTCATCTACATACCAAAGGTATTATGCATGGCGATCTTTATGCCCATAATATTTTGGTAGATCGTAAAGGAGAGAGTATTTTAGGAGACTTTGGCGCAGCGTCTTTTTACAATCCCATTGAGGCTGTTGGTCAAGACCTTGAAAGACTCGAATCTAGAGCCTATGGTTGCTTATTAGAAGATTTACTAGAGCGCCATGTGTCTGATAATGAAGAAGCTGAAGTAAAACTGTTTCAGCATTTGCGTGAATTGCAGCAGCGTTGTATGTCGGCTGTTCCCGGTGAACGGCCATTATTTAGTACAATTAATCAGCTGCTGGCAGAGGTGTCCACGCTTGTTTGAGGTCCCGCCCTTTCATATACATCGCCCTACGGTCAGCCCGTGCCCAGTGGTGGCGAGCATTCCCCACAGTGGCTTAGTGATTCCAGCAGAAATTAAAGGTGCTCTGAATACTCAGTTTCAGCGCTTTCTTCCCCATCAAGATTGGCATCTTGATAAACTTTACACTGGGTTGCCTGAGCTTGGTATTACGGTGTTAGAGGCAGTTTACAGTCGCTATATTGTTGATTTAAACCGTGCTGCCAAAGCCCCTTTCATAGGTGGTTTTTGGCAGGCAGCGGTACCAAAACAAACAGCGTATAGCCAGCCTTTATATCGAGTATTGCCCTCGAACCAAAACGTGCAGGACCGAATTAGTCAGGTGTATCAACCCTATCATCGGCAACTAGAACATCTTCTACAGCAAACCATTGACAAGTTTGGCTATGCTTATCTGTTAGATTTGCATAGTTTCTCAGGACCTATATCTGATCAAGTATGCTTAGGCAATGCAAATGGTAAAACTTGTTCTGAAATGTTAATTTCAGCAGTAGAATCCTCGTTCTCATTGAATGGCTACCAGGTTGTGCGCAATCGAGTTTTTAATGGTGGCTACATTACTCGACATTATGGATGCATGGCTGGCATCGAGTCGTTGCAAATTGAGCTTCGGTATCACAATTATTTGAATTTAGAACAGTTAGAACAAAAACGTGTTCCCGATTGGAATGTGCCCGAGTTTTATCATGCCAAGCAACGAATTCAGGAGCTGTTTGGACATCTCGTTAAATCATTGAAAGAACCTTAGACTTATCTTGAGTCTTGTCAAGCAATTAGGGGAATCTCAATTACAAATTCTGTTCCTTGTCCGGGTTTCGACAAACAATATAAACTACCTTGATGTCGATCTACTATAATTTGATAGCTGATTGAAAGCCCTAATCCGGTGCCTCTGCCAACAGCTTTTGTTGTAAAAAATGGTTCAAAAATGCGATTTTGTAAGGTCGGATCAAGACCGCCAGCATTATCGGCGATCCGGATAACAATCTTGTCAGGCTGAGTGTCAGTATGAATAGTAATGGTTGGATTTACAGTTTGATTCTCTTCTAGTGCATCAACAGCATTAGCCAGAATATTCATCAAGACCTGATTAAGCTGATTGCCAAAACACTCTACTGGGGGGAGCTCGCCATACTGTCGGTGAATTACAATGCTGGGTCTTTCTCCCTGGGCGACTAAGCGATGATTCAAAATCATTAAAGTGTTCTCTATGCCTTCATGGAGATCAACGGGCTTTTGGTCCGTCTCACCCAAACGCGAAAAATTGCGTAGCCTTAACACAATGTTCGTAATCCGCTCACTACCATGACGGATCGAATTTAAAACCTTCGGTAAATCGTCTATGACATACTCCAGGTCCAGGTTCGTGAGTTTAGACGCTAGCTCAGGAGATGGATGTGGGTATTCAGTTTTATAAAGTTGGACTAGCTCAATTAAATCTTGAGTATATTCTTCAACGGGGTCCAGGTTCCCTACAATGAAGCTGGTCGGGTTATTCAGCTCGTGGGCGATGCCTGCTACCATCTGTCCCAACCCTGCCATTTTTTCAGCCTGAATCAGCTGTGATTGAGTTTGTCGCAGATTCTGTAGGGTGGTTTCTAATTCAGATGTGCGTAAGGCTACCTGGCTTTCTAGGGTTTCGTGTAGTTGCTGACGACTGAGCTTTGTATGATGGGCTTCGGTCGTAATGCTGGCCAAGTATGCAGCGGCCTTGAGAACAGTATGATGATAGCTGGTGGGCTTGCAGGGAGAGCGATGCGAAATTGCAAAGGTGCCTAAGACCTCTCCATTTTTTGAGAAAAAAGGTGTAGACCAACATGCTCTGATGCCATGGGAAAGGGCGAAGTCTCGAAACTGTGCCCAAAGTGGATCGTTGGCAATGTCATTTACAAAGACAGATTCCCCTCGATAGGCGGCAGTGCCACAGGAGCCTGAGCAGGCACCTACCATTAAGCCATCTACACCTCTAGCATACTCAGGAGGCAATGTGGGAGCTGCTCCTGCTCGCAATTGTTGTGTTTTTGGATCCAGCACCAAAATAGAACAATAGGCATCGGGTAATTGGTTTTCTAGCAGCTGGCAAAGGACGTTGAAGACGACATCGGCATTAGTTTCGGTGGCTACTTGTTCAAGGATCTTGCTTTGGGCACTGTTCAGGGATTCTGAACGATGACGGGTTGTAGCATTGGCTAGAATATGACCAGCAGTTTGTAGAAAATGAATAGCGTTTAGATCGAATTCAATGGGCTTATAGGAATGGACTTCGATACATCCCAGCCAACGTGATGGTCCAGGAATGGGGATGATCATGCCTTTGACGCTATTGGCTGGCGAAGGAATAAATAGATTTTGTTGGGTTGATAAAATTGCCTGTTGTGACGCTTCAATAATTGTGGTGTTAGGTAACTGAAAATTATGACTGAACTTAGGGTCCACATCTCCAGCTATTTGTCGAAGGGCATAGCCATCAGATGTCACTTGCCAAATGCGGCAGAAAGGGACCTGAAGAACTTCCTTAATCATCGCTATAGCATTTTGGTAAAGCGTAATCAGTTCAGTCTCTAAAAGAGCCCTTTGGCTGAACCAATTCAAGATTTCTTGTAAGCTAAGCGAACGGTCTGGTAATTGCGGCTGTTCACTATCTACTCTTTGTAACTCGTTAGTTGAATTAACTTTCCATGGAGTAGTTTGCATATTTTTAACACGCTTGACGATATGGAATGAAGCCTAGGCAGTACTTCTGGATGCAACTCTAAGGCAAGGCGATGGACCAGTTGAGTAGAATTAACCTATTTCCTATTTAAGTAATCATGTATAAGAAGTCGTTCTCAGAATATTTCTTATATTTTGATTCGAACGATTTGTGGCTCACCTTATATTGATTGCTTTATTTGATCTTATATTTTACAGACGAGATTGATTGAGTGCCATAAATTTATGTATTGCTGAGAGTTCAACAGATTGCCATCATTAAATAACACCAACTTGACGTTTTTTTAATGTACAGTTTGCGGAACTAGACTAGAAAATACGTGATGGTAAATTTACTGAGACATCGTGAGATTTGAGCACAGATACTTGTTGAGAAAGAACGAGATGTGATCGCTCTCATCAGCGTTTCATGGCTAGCATTAAGCCATCGGCAATGGGTACTAAACTGATGGAGACCCGTTCATCCGCATGGATTTTCTCATTCAGAGAATGAATACGTTTGGTCCGATTGTCTTGTTTATTTAAAGGCGTTGCAACACGTCCAGACCACAGCACATTATCCACAGCGATTAAGCCGCCAGGGCGCACTAGCTGTAGGGCGCGTTCGTAATAATTATCATAGTTACTTTTATCAGCATCAATAAAGGCAAAGTCAAAACTGTTGCTATGGCCTTCTGTAATAAGCTGATTGAGGGTTTCTAGGGCTGGGGCAATGCGCAAATCTACTTTGTGGGCGACTCCAGCTTTCTCCCAATATTTTCGGGCCATGGCAGTGTACTCATCGCTAATGTCGCAGGCTATTAGCCTCCCATCGTTGGGCATGGCCATGGCTACAATCAGCGAACTATAGCCGGTAAACACGCCCACTTCTAGAGCTTTCTTAACCCCTAATAGTTGTATAAGCAACCCCATGAATTGGCCCTGTTCTGGGGAGATTTGCATGACCGCTCTGGGATGCTGCGCATTCTCTTCTCGCAGTTGTTGTAAAATCTCACTGTCGCGAACACCCACTGAGAGAAGATAGTGATAAAGATTTTCTGTTAAATTGAGGATCTGGGTAGACATTGGAGGTGATGTTGAGTTTTAAGTAATGAGTTCGCAAAGCTACTGGAACTCATTACCCTCCAGAAATTTTAAGCTAGGTAATTCAAAACGCAACATTCAAAACGTCAATGCTGCTCTCTTGTTATTCCAATATGGGTAAAGCTGAACGGTTTGCTACCCTAGAAAGCAGAGTGTGTGAGGAACACCCTATGGATGTGACCCCAGTGGTGCAAGTGTCTGCCCGTGTAGGGTGGATTATTGAAATCAGTCAGCAGGATGATGGTTATCGTTGCTGGGTTATAAACCGTGAGCTAGATGTGTTGAGCGATGGGTATGTCTACGCCACGAGTAGTGCTGCGTTAGCTGCAGGCAGACTGTTTGTTGAGAGAGCCGCGTGAATTGTTTCAGGCTTAGATGAAGAAGTGTGACCTCGATTGCCCTTAACCCGTTGCGTATGAGCTCCGTAGACAAACGCTGAGGGGCTCATACGCGCTTAACTGTTTATTTACGACTGACATAATACCTGACGCATGGTTTTCATATTGCCAGGTAAATCAATGCGCATAGCTTGCTCTAGCAAAAACTTAGGGGCTGGAATTGTGGGGGTCGCTTTGACGGAGTAGGTCAATAGTGTGCCTTCGCCAAAATCTTCTAGTACGAGGTCGGCAGCAAAGTCGGCAAATGAGCCTCGTTCTAAGCGAAACTGAATGCTTTGATGCATGTGCTCAACGACGTGTAGGTAAATTTCTACCTGAGCTGTGAAGAGGATAAATGCTTTGCGGGCGGCCTGATATAGCTTGCGGGTGATGCGCTTAGATTGCTGTTTGACATGCTGTTTAACAGACGCTTCTAACTCGCGGCTATGGGTAATGTCGGGAAAGTAATGGACCCAACGGCCATAGTCGGTTAACTGTTCCCACAGTTGAGATCGCACCAACGGCACATACATTTGAGCAGTAACGGCAGCGCCTTTACCTTGATGGTTATTATCAGTCGCAATTAGGACATCGCCGCGCAGTAAAGCTGCCTGTTGTGTCGTTGAAACCATAGGATAAATAAGGAAAACTCTATAGATGTTTAATAAAAATTGGTTAGATAACTGTCAGTCCCCAAATCAATAGCGGTTAATATGAGCTACCGAATTCTACTGATTCGTTGCCATTATTAACCAGACGGCATAAGACTAGTGTCAAGTAGATGCATATTTGAGTAAAACCTTGGTAAACCTTGCTATTCCGTAAAGGTATATACACGATCTAAATCGATGGCTAACCGTTTTCGTTTGCGTCCAATTACTCAACTTTTACTGGCAACCATTGCTATGACAGCAATGGTTTGGGTTTTGCGTGGCACTGGCCTCCTATCCTTTTTGCCGGGAATTATTATTTGGTTAATGATTCTGACGTGTTTTGCGATCGCACTCTTCAGCAGCTTGCAATCCACCCGATAGGATAATGCACGCTGACATAAAAATGTAAATCATTCCTAAATAGAATGTTAAATAAATTTTAAGTTCCATTTGCTAGGTTGCCGGGGAGTTGTAAGGCAATCAGTAATGGAATTATTGAAAATATTGAGTATTTCCCTATTAATGCTGCTGTTAGGGGATTTCGTGGCTACATTTATCTACCACGTGCCTGAGCACGTCTTTGGTCGCTATCACAGCATTGTTCACCATAGTCCTAACCGTAGCTTTGTTAGCTATGCCATGCGCAAGCATTGTCCTCAGGCATTGTTACCAGGGTTTCTGGGCGCATTGCCCTACCTGATGTGGGTGCCTTTGCTGTGGTTACTGTCTCCCGTGGGGACCTTGCTTGGGTTATGCCTAGCTGAATTACACGTTATTTGGCGGCATCAATTTTCTCCAAACTATCGTACGCCTGAGGCCATAAAAGTTCTCTGTCGCTGTTTTTTCATTACTACTCCTGAGCGTCATTACCGTCACCATAAGAATGCAAATCTTGCCTATGGGGATGTGTTTACGTTTTACGGTAAGCCAGCACAGTATTGGCTTATATTCTTGCGTCACGTTAAACGCCAGTGGGTCTAGTCTGCGGGAGCAACCCATTTAGCAGGATGAAACGCCTGTGACTGCATCGCGTCAAACACATGGCTGCCGCAGCATCCTGTAAGGTTAAGGATGATGAATCGGTTCGTTGGCGCAAGGAGTATCATGACCATCCAAACGGTTTCGACAACGCCTTTTTCAGATCAAAAGCCGGGGACCTCCGGTTTACGGAAACAGGTTGCTGTTTTTCAAAAACCTAACTATTTAGAAAACTTTGTCCAAGCTATTTTTGATAGCTTGGATGGCTATCAGGGGCAGACGTTGGTAGTCGGCGGAGACGGTCGCTTCTATAATCGCCAGGCCATTCAAATTATCCTAAAAATGGCGGCGGCTAGTGGCTTTGGGAAAGCCCTGGTAGGGCAGGGCGGTATTTTTTCCACCCCAGCAGTCTCCTGCATTATTCGAAAGTATGGGGCTTTTGGTGGCATTATCCTGTCTGCTAGCCACAATCCTGGTGGGCCTGATGGTGACTTTGGCATTAAGTACAACATTGGCAACGGTGGCCCAGCGCCTGAAAAAGTGACTAGTGCTATCTTTGAGCGCAGCAAAGTCATTGATGAGTACAAAATTTTAGAGGTCAGTGATGTAAATCTGGACCGAGTAGGGTCAACGTCACTTGGGACGTTGACCGTTGAGGTGCTCGATGCGGTCAATGACTATGCTGCGTTGATGGAAACTCTGTTTGATTTTGAGCAAATCCGTCAACTGCTGACATCGGGCAATTTCACTATGTGTATGGACTCGCTTCATGCGGTGACCGGTCCCTATGCTAAGTCTATTTTTGAAGGCCTTTTGGGTGCCCCCCAGGGCACCGTGCAAAACGGTGAACCCCTTGAAGATTTTGGAGGGGGGCACCCAGATCCAAACCTGGTGTATGCCCATGACCTGGTAGAGGTCATGTTTGGGGATAATCCTCCCAGTTTTGGGGCAGCTTCTGATGGCGATGGCGATCGCAACATGATCGTGGGTAGTAACTTCTTTGTTACCCCCAGTGATAGTCTGGCGGTTTTAGCCGCCAATGCTACGTTGGTGCCGGGGTATCGCAATGGCATTGCCGGGGTGGCTCGTTCGATGCCGACCAGCCAGGCCGTAGATCGCGTTGCTGACAAGCTCGGCATTGATTGCTACGAAACGCCCACTGGTTGGAAGTTCTTTGGCAATCTGTTAGATGCTGACAAGGCGACGCTTTGTGGTGAAGAAAGCTTTGGCACCGGGTCTAATCATGTGCGTGAGAAAGATGGCCTTTGGGCCGTTTTATTCTGGCTAAATGTTTTAGCGGTCAAGGGCCAATCTGTCGAAGATATTGTCAAAGACCATTGGGCCACCTATGGACGCAACTACTACAGTCGTCATGACTTTGAAGGCGTGGATACAGCGGTGGCCAATGGGCTCATGGATGGCTTGCGAGCACAGCTCTCCACCCTCAAGGGGCAATCCTTTGGCAGCTATACCGTCGACTATGCTGACGACTTTAGCTATACCGACCCCATTGACAATAGCGTTAGCCAAAAGCAAGGCATTCGCATTGGCTTTACGGACGGCTCCCGCATTGTATTCCGCCTCTCGGGAACTGGCACCAAAGGAGCTACGCTTCGACTCTACGTCGAGAGCTATGAACCCGATGCGACTAAACACAATATCGACACCCAGGAAGCCCTGGGCGAACTGATTCAAATTGCCGATCAAGTCGCAAAAATAAAGGAGCTAACAGGGTTTGATAAGCCTACAGTGATTACCTAAATCAATGGGTAATGGGCAGGTATGAAGGCCGGGCATTGGGGTTTGACTGTAGGCTCTTTTTAAGTAAATAGCTTTTCTGCTTTCAACCCCTATTGCCCAGCGGGCTTCGCTTGCGCAATGCCTAGCGCATCCGCGCTACATCTCCGGCACTTTCACACTACTCTTAACCTGCTGTTTATCTGCACTCTTGGCATATTTTTCAGCAACAGCAGTCACTTCAGCCACTCGTTCAGCGTTGCTTACGTCTTCAGACTTTTCCTTGACTGCAGCCTCTTCTTTTGCCTTCAACCCGTTTTTGGCGCGAGTCAAAAACGACATGGTAAACCCCACACTCAAATAGGTAGCGCTCATAATCGCCCACCCTTCAATGACATAGGTCATCATCTGATTCAAGGTTTCAACGGTCATGATGCACTCCTGTTGGTATAAACAACTTGGATTGAGAGGATCTATTCGGTCAGTGATACCGGAGTAAACGGTTGGGGCAAGCTAGCTACTACACAAACTATTTTGATTTAAGCAGGTTCTCTTTGGGATCGGTACTTATCGCAAAAAATATTTTGAACGCACTTTGATAAAGAACGTTTCAAATATATTGCTAGTTTTTTACTCTCAATAAGGTGGTACTGTAAATTCTCGAATAGCCTATATTTAAGGAGATTTAGGCCGTTTTGTCGTATGTGTAGCTCTATTAATTAAGATTATGAATTTTTTCGCTTGGTTTAAGCCTCTGACAGGTACGTTAATAGGGGTATTGGCCATTACTGCTCCGGCTTTTGCTTTCCCGTTTTCGCAGAGCGAGATTGAGAATTATGTTGGTCTTGGTATTCGGGCTGGCTTAAACGATGACGCAGCTGCATTGCTCGACTCTAAATTTGAGTTAACCTCCTTTAATCAGGGGAGTGTATCGATTAGGCCGGCGATTCTTATTGGTAATGATTTTGAAGGCCGTATCCCGGTTTCCTTTGATCATGTGTTGGCTGAGGAGTTTCTGATCTTTGGTGGCGGTGGCTTTGCCTACAATTTTGACGAAAGTGATTTTGACCCTATGCTGACAGGTGGTGTGGATATGGCCCTCAGTGAGCGTCTGATTCTTAATGTCGAAGGCAACTTGATCTTTAAATCTGACGATACTGATGCAGAAGTGGCTGCATCGATCAACTGGCTTTTCTAATAGTGTATTGATTTAGCCCCTTGGGGTTGAGTGATGAGTGGGCCATGGGTTAATTACCCATGGCCTTTATAAATTATTGGTGGGCTCGATACTATTCAGGCTGCAGTGCTGTTCGCTATTGTGAAATACCCAGCGTCACTGTCTGTTCTATGTCTACCCGCTTGTCTTTTCAAACCAAATTTGCCTACGGTGTTGGCGAATTAGGAACGGCTATTCCCATTGGCCTATCGATTTTTTACTTATTATTTTTTCTTACGGAGGTGGTGGGCCTATCGCCTACGTTGGCTGGGACCGTGCTGCTCATTGGTCGTGTTTGGGATGCGATTAATGACCCGCTTATTGGCTGGTTGAGCGATCGCACTCAGACTCGTTGGGGGCGTCGCTATCCATGGTTAGTTTGCGGGGCATTACCCCTGGGGTTTTTTACCTTTATGCTCTGGTTAGTGCCTCCCCTGCAGTCGGAAACCAGTTTATTTATTTACTACGTACTCATGGCGGTGGGCGGTTATGCTGCATTTTCGGTAATTATTTTGCCGATGGTTGCGATCGCCACCGAACTCACCCCAGACTATGACGAACGCACTAGCATTATGTCCGTTCGCTCGGCTGCCAATATCATTGGCTCGGTTGTAGGGTTGATTTTGGCTCAGATTGTTTTTGCTCTGATTGAAGACACCCGACAGCAATACATGATTTTGGGTGGAGTGAGCGCAATTTTTATTGTGGTCTCTATTGCTGTCTGCGTGGTCGGTACCTATGGTCAATACCGTCCGGTTATGCGTAAGCAGCCCGAACTGTCTCCCCATCCCATGAACCGCCAGCTGCGCCGGGTTTTTTCCAATCGAGCATTTCGCTGGGTAATGGGACTGTATCTCTGTTCTTGGGTGGGCGTTCAGGTAACGGCGGCTATGCTGCCTTATTTCGTGACTGACTGGATGCAACTGGGAGAACAGCATTTTACTCAGATGGCAATTGCGGTCCAGGGCAGTTCGGTAGCGCTATTGCCGTTGTGGCTGTGGGTCACCAAGCGGACCAGCAAACAGATCGTTTACTTTGCTGGAGCACCCCTGGCTTTAATTGGTGTATGCATTTTAGGGCTGGTGCAGCCCGGCCAAGTCGGTCTTATGTATCTTGTTGGTGTGGTTATTGGTGCCGGTCTGTCTACGTTTTATCTGGTTCCCTTTGCCATGCTGCCCGATGTGATCGATGACGAGGAACTGCGTACCGGAGAACGTCAAGAAGGCATGTTTATTAGCCTGATGGTGTTTTTACAAAAGGTGGGCGTTGCGATCGCAATTTTCTTGTCAGGCTGGCTGCTAGATTGGGCCGGTCAAATTGGCCCAGACACCCGACTACTGATTATTCGCCTACTAGCGAGTGCCCTACCCAGCCTATTAATCTGTGGGGGTGTTTATTGCGTCTATCGCTATCCCTTAACCCGCACAGCCCATCACCGTATCCGTCTGAAATTAGAACGGAACCGCAAACAACACCAACGTAATTCTTAGGGGCATTACATATACGGCCCCTACGGAGTCTGAATCCATTACCCATTGTCTGTTTATGCAAACCACTGCCGAATATTACTGCGCCTATTGCGGCGAACCTAACACTACCTTTATCGACATCAGCAGCGGTCTCAGCCAGCAATATGTCGAAGATTGTCAGGTCTGTTGTCGACCAAACATTCTTTACATCACCATTGATGAAGAGACTCTAGACGTCGATATTCAAACCGACTGTGAAGATCGCTAGATGCTTGTGCGTCTACTTAAGATCGTTGGTAGATCGTTGGTCTGTGACTGATAAATGGGCAGCATAAGTCCGAATTCATATCAATTTGTTGTGTAGCTATTGATAATGTCATCTTGACAGCTATGGAGAACCGATTGAAAAGCTTTGTTCGCGTTGTTTCTAGTTCCTTAGTCGGTGCGTTGTTGCTGGCTGGTTGTAATGGAGCGTCTAATAGTCCTGGTGGTAGTTTTGGTTCGTCTAGTGGTAGCTCTGGCTCCCAAGGTGGCCGTGGCTTTGCCGTCAAACTGTTGGTGGGTAGTGCCCTGCATCATTTTTGTGATGAAGCGGCAGCCCAATTTAATCGCACCAATCCGAAGTTAGCCAGTGGCGCAGACTTTCATATGACCTGTGAGGCTGCAGGCAGTGGCGATGTGGTTGAAACCACGGTTGCTTTAGCTCAGCAACTGCAGCAGGGCAGCATTGGGGCCGATGCGCCCGAGTTTCCGACAATTTTATCGGTGGATGGAGAAATTTATCAGAATCAGCTAATCTACCGCATGGAGCAGGTTTATCCTGTCCAAAACTATATTCCAGGCATTACCGATGCGCCGCTGTTGGCCAATAGTCCCATGGTGTTTATGGTGCCATCAGATTTAGCTCCTGGTCTGCGTAACGTAGATGATTTATTTGCCAAGCTGGTAACAGCAACCACCCATCAAGATTTGGATGCTAGTAGCCCGATCCAGCCCGTCTACTACGTCCATACAGCCCCCACGCGTTCTAACTCTGGGTTACAAACCCTGGTGGCTCAGTTTGCATCTGTATCTGGCAAACGTCCCGAAGACTTAACGGTGGCAGATGTGCAGCAAAACCAGGATGCAGTACAAAAAATTCAGAACAAAATCACTCGCTATGGTAAGTCCACCTCCACCCTGGCAAAAGCCATGGTAGAAAATGGACCTTTTTGGGCGTCCATTGGTTCGGTGTATGAGTCATCGGTGATTGCTGCCAATACGGAACTGCCCGCTGGGGCGACTCGCTATGAAGCGGTATACCCTAAGGCTACCTTTACGTCTAATATGAGAGCCATTGTGCCAAATGCGCCCTGGGTAAGCGACCAAGAAAAAGAAGCTGCTGATCAAATTGTGGAGTATTTGCAGTCTCCACCAGCCCAAGAGATTGCCACTAATTTAGGTCTACGACCGGGGGCTCCTGGCGTGGCCTTAGGGCCAAAGTTTTCTGCCAACTTTGGTGTAAATCCCCAGGCTAGCTACGATTCATATCGTCCCCCTGCCCCAGAAGTGGCCGAGGCCATGATTGCTACCTGGAGTCAGGTGGCCAAGAAGCCTTCTAAAGTCGTTGTCGTCGTAGACAGTTCAGGCTCTATGAAAGGCAGAAAGCTGCCTGCAGTACAAAACACCCTGAAAACTTACATAGAAAGTTTAGGGCCTAAGGATGAAGTTGCTCTGATTGATTTTGATAGTGATATTCGTCAGCCTGTATTGGTAGATGGCACTCCAGAGGGCCAGGCCCGTGGCTTACAGTTTATAGCCAGCCTGCAAGCCGATGGCGGTACCCGTCTGTATGATTCAGCGCTGGCTGCTCGTAACTGGCTGTCTCAAAATCTGCGAGCCAATGCCATTAATGCAGTGCTGATTTTGACCGATGGCGAAGATTCTGAATCTAGCATTAGCCTTGACCAGTTAGGTCAAGAGCTCTCAAAGAGCGGTTTTTCCTCCGATCAGCGCATTGGATTTTTTACGGTTGGCTACGGCAAGGAAGGTGATTTTAATTCTCAAGCCTTAGAGCAGATTGCTGAGTTGAATGGAGGATACTATCGTAAGGGTGATCCGGCGACTATTTCCCAGTTAATGGCCGATCTGCAGGTTGAGTTTTAGGAGCACTGATGAAGTTAGCCAATCCATTGCAGTACCCACTTGCGGTGTTGGCGGGGGGTATTTTTTTGATAGGGGGGGCCCGTTTTGGACGTCTGCCTGCTGCGATCGCAATCCCTGGTGCAGCTGTCATCGCAACGGCTGGGGCTGCGGTGCTTAAATCCCAACAGCCCGATAAGGTAGAGCTGGCCAACAAGTCTGTCAATCGCGAATTTCAGCAAGTGCGTCAGCAGGCAGTTGCCCTGGGAGCACGGGCGAATGAACTAAACGCAGAAGCAACGAAGGTGCTGACGGATAGCGATCAGATCGAGCTACTGGGGGTAGTGCAATATGCCTGCGATCGCACCCAGGAACTCCCCCAAAAAATCGACGAGCTTGCCCTCCGTTTGGATAGCAACAATGCCCTCCTCTCTGTCGATAATCTGGAACGTCAGCTCAAGCAAGCTGAAGCCAAGGTCCGCAACAGCAAAGGCGTCGCTCAAGAACAGTGGGGCAAACTGGCCAACAGTCTCAAGCGCAACATTTCCCTAGCCCAGCAAGGCGAAGATGCCCGCCAGGCCCAGCTAGCCAATTTATCCACCCTAATTGCCGAATCCGGTGGTGTGTTACAACAACTCCAAAACAAACTCCGCACTGCCGACCTCACCAGTGCCATTGCCGCCGATGAACTACGAGAACTTAGCGACGAATTTAAAGGCTTCCAAGAAAATGTCGATGTCTTAATTACTTGATTGCCGATTCAATTTCAATTTGTAGGGACGTTCCATGGAACGTCCCTACAAATTGGCCCCATTCCTATTCTCCTGCCATGTCCAAACCCCTGATCTCCCTCGCTATCATCGCCGCCTCTGCCGGTCTCGCCTACGCCCCTTTCCCTGGCGTTAACCAATCCATCACCATTGTCAGCGGCAGCGAACTGCAAGAACCCCTGAAGCTGCTCGAAACCCGCTTTGAACAACAGAATCCTTCTGTTCAGATAAATCTTGAATTTCAAGGGTCTCAAGATATCGTCAACAAATATATTGACGACAAAAACGACTTTGAGCCCACAGTCCTAATTCCGGCCAATGGACAGCTCCTGGACGAACTCAGCCAGCGCTGGCAGGCCCAAAATGGAGATAGCCCCTTTTATGAAACACCCCAACCCATTGCTAAGACCATGCTGGTGGCAGTGTCCTGGCCTGAACGAGCCAAGGCACTGTTCCCCGGTGGTGAGTTTCAGTGGCAGCGCATAGAAGATGCCATGGCTGGTGGTAACTGGGATAACGTTGGTGGTAATGCTGCCTGGGGTAGCTTTGACTTTGTTACCACCGACCCTACCCGCTCCAATAGCGGTCAGCTTACGATGAGCCTGTGGTCCCAATCCGAGGCTAACAGCAACAGTTTAAACACCAGTGACTTTGGCAAAAACAATGTGCAAACATTATTTGGCCTGGTAAAACGCTCCGTCTATCAACCGCCCCGGTCCACAGATATCTTGTTGCAGGAGTTCATTACCCGTGGCCCCAATGATGCCGACATTGCCACGGTCTATGAGAGCATTGCCCTGCATCGATGGGAACAGTCCAGTGCCGCCCAGGGTCAGCCCTACCAAATTCTCTATCTAAACCCAACCATTGAAACCGTCTCCACTGCAGCCATCGTGAAGCGAGATGTCAGCGGTGGTGAAGCAAAAACTGCCCGACAGTTTATCGACTTTTTGATCGCCCCAGACCAGCAGGCTGTATTTGTCCAACATGGTTTTCGCCCCATGAATGCCAAGGTGGATCTCAACTCAGTGCCCAACAGTCCCTGGAGTAAAAACATTCCTGGAGCGACAGCAGACCCAACAGGACAGGTAAGTACTCCCCCCGATCGTTCTGTCGTTGAAGAAGTCATTCGGCAGTGGCAGCGAGCGAATTAACTGATTGGCTAGAGTATAAGGAACCCAAAATTTTAGGCTTGATACCCTAGTTAACCGTTGCCCTAAACCGGACAAATCCGTAGGCCCCAGTGGGATCATCTGCTGCGGGAGAAACATCTCCAACATTAACTATGATGAAGCCATTGTCCTGGGTCTGGTTACCCTGGGTCAAATCATAACGGCAGTAGGCTAAAGAAGCCTCGTTGGTAGCAATATAGGCCCCTGTGTCAATATCCTCAGCATTAGTCAACGGTTGGTTGCCGTTGGCGAGTCCTAACATCACACCGGTGTCAATATCAAATGCATCGTCTGAAAACGTGAGGTGGTCAGGGATGCGATCGCACAATCGAAAATCTTGTGCTACCGCGCTACCATTGGAGAGAAAATAGATCGTGTATTCAATCTCATCTCCTGGTTGTATGGTGATGCCATTTACCACACCACTTAGATAGTTGACTGGCCATTCAACCGCATTATCATCGTCATCGGGGCTACCCACATCTACATAGGTATCATCAAACAACTGTTCATCTACTCGACCTCGATTGATGGCCGTAATTCTTTTGACTAAAGCCATTTGAGCCTTTCCTGACGGGTCAAATGGAAAGTCAATATTGAATAGATCGGTTGTCAAAAGTGTGACCTGGCGCGGATTTGTTTGAGATGCCTCCACGTCTCCTCCACCGTAGGCTAATCCCCCAAGATCCCCATCAGTTTCATCAATACTCACCCAGTAGTTTGTAGTTTCTGCCAGATTGGTAAATAAATACTGTCCACCGTTTTGCGTCTCCTTCGTTTCAATCAACAAATCATCGCCATTGGTTTCTAAAATATTATCGCCGTCATCTTTGTAGAGCGTGACAGTTACCTCATCTAATCCGCTTTCCCCACTACTCAGTAAATCATCGCGACTCGCATCTTCAAAAGCATTACCACTGATATTGCATCCTGCTGCCATGCCAGAGGTCATAAAGATCGACTGCGTAGCTGCGCCATCTAAGGATTCACCGACAGCATAGGTGATTTGGGTCGTATCAATAAACGTATTTTGGTAATCAACGACAACTCGATTACTAGTTCCGCCTTCTGATGGGTTAGGACCCAAACCCTGCGTATTAGAGGAATTCGAATTGTCTGTTGATGATGCGTCATCGGTGAAGGTGTGCTTATTGCCCGAGAGACTCTCGACTAAAACAGACCCAGCATAAGTATTAGTGGAGCTAATGGATGTTCCATTTAAAAAGCTTTCAACCTCAAGAATGTCTCGAAATCGGATATTACTGTTGACGTACTGACTGTCAACATCTCCCGCCAGAACACGAGCACTACCAATGGGACGATTATATTCGACCTCTAAAACCCAGGAATCGCCGGGCTCTCCCTCACGTTCTGTCAGCCTTGGGGTTCTAACCCCTGTTCTTGGGTCGGTAAACTCAATAAAAAACACATCTGGGTTATTGCCTGTCGCAATAAGTTTGCCACTATTATTATTAATGGCCACAGTACGCATAGTGGCGATAGTTCCATCTGGGGAAGTGGCTGTCCACACTGTATCTACAGAATACTTAGCCTTGGCATTACTTCCACCGGTCATCCCAAACGGTTCACGGTCAGGTACAAAGTCACCAAATACAACATCGTGACAACTTAACGATAGAGGAGCCTGAGGAGACGTATCTGGTAACGCTTCTGCAGGTAGATTATCTGCTTGGGCAGGTAAGGCCGTCATTAATGTAGCCGCAATACTGGTTGCCAGCGCCAAAGAATGGGCAGCAGCCATTTTTCCGTTGCGTATTTTTTTTGAGGGCCTACCCGATAAACGTTGATGGATCAAACTGGTCAGTGGCAACGACTGTTCCGCAACCTGTTTACGAATCCTGACGTTCTGTGGGTTTAGAGCGAGAAGCCGCTCAAGCAACGATGAAAACACTGTATAAAAAAGTACCTGCCTTGTTACCCTTAGCTTGCCTCAAACGTTATCGATAATCTCTCGGAAAAATTACTAAAATAATTGACATAAAATACCGAAAGACGTAGAAGAGATTAAACTTAAATGCTTTGATATTAAAGCTTTATTGATGTTTGAGGACTCTCAAACATAGCAGGCAAACCTATACTTTACCGTTTGCCTATAAAACTGAGTCTAAAACAAGGCTGTATGTGTGATTGTACTGAATGTATTCCACAAAATATATTCAGATCAACCAAGAAACCTGATATTTATTGAACAGTTTCTCCAGATGAATCCTTTGTTTGGTTATGGTTTAAGTTAGCTTGTGCTGATGGGCTGGTTGTATCGCGTCCCTCTAACTCAACACCATCAACCACATTAGACTCGACCCGTTGTACATTTTTCTCATCGTTGTCTAGAAAGCTTCCCACTGCCTGACTTTCAATCAGAATAAATTGTTCGTTATTGTTAGCTAAAGTGGGTATGCCACAGAACAAAATGCTGCTCAACACAATAACAGACAAACCTACCTGTCTAGCAGGTGTCTGGCTAGGGTTTTCTAGATATGATGGCAACAAAAACATAGATAGCTGAATGAATCCGTCAATTTGATTTGAAGTCAAGACGAGAACTTCAGCCTTATGATGCCTGCCTGGTAGCTAATTTGACGTCGGTGAAACTCCTTGAAAATATAGCCCTGAAGGATAGTCTGAAGTTGTTTGGTAGTTATGTTTACTGATGAAGTAAAGAGGGGATTGGTGCCTGTGCAGGTAGTCCTTAAAAAAAACTTCGTAGCTAAAGTTCTATTGGTCTTGCATCTGTTTCTGATGCTCCTGATGCACAATCTTCTTCAGTCTCCCTACGTAATCTCTGATGGACTGTGATGAAGCTGTTGTGACTTCGAGTGAATTTACCGAGCAACTAATGTTGTATTAAGTCTCGTTTTTAAGTCAATTCGCTTACTAATTGATTCTAGACCAACGGGCACCTTGAAACGGGGCATAACGCATTGTTATTCCCGATTAAAAAGTTTAACGGCATTCCCGAGTGTTCTCGTGGGTGTCGGCTAAGGGTGTTCTAGAGGTTGGGTCATGCATTGGTTCCGTTCTCAACTTGGTTTGCCGAAGTTAAAGATTGTTTGCTTTATTGTGGGGCTTGCCATTGCACTCCTCCTCAACATTGCCCAACCGGTCCAAGCCGCAGATGTCATATTCGCTTTTAACGCTAGCGTAACGGGAACTACTCCGTTTAGCGCAGATGATACTGCAGGTAATGACTCCAGCGCCACCAATGACGTCATTCGTACCCTGGACGAGATTATTTATAAATGGGACTACGCCGTTAACAACGGGACTGCAGAAAATGTCGTCTTATCCGCTACGCTTTCCCCCGACCAAGAATGGCAAGATATCCCAGCGCTGTGTAGAACAGGCTCGGCCATTGTGGTAAATGGAGATGGCTCCCAAACCATCAATTGCATCTTGGGAGATATTAACAGTGGCAGCAACGGTTTTGTTGAAATGAGCGCGCGGGTAATTGGCCAGCGTCCCGATGGCACCTACGTTGCAAATAACGATGTCGTCACAGCAACCGGCCAATTTTCATCTGATACCTCCACCACAGAAACAGCACCCACGGTCAATACCCGTGTTTCCGCCAGACCCCAGTCTGATCTGCGCAAAAACCGTTCCGCCCGACGGGTAGGTATACGCACAGGCCGAGATGGTGTTACAGAGGGTATTGTAGTTCGCTATCCCCTGACCCTGATAGCGGGGCCTGACGGTAAGGGCACCGAGCCCCTGGACCCAACTCAGGATATTGTCATTACCGACACCCTACTTGGTGACTTGCTCAGCGACCCCAACGGAATAGATGGTATAGCCGAGTCCCCTGTACCGGGAGCTGAACTCTACAACTGGGGCACTCACCGAGGCTGTGCCTGGAACTATGAACCTGGACAAAGTGGCATTGGCGAATGGTTTTTGCCCTACGGCAACCTGTCGGCAGCAGGAGCCAACACTGACCGTTCCGTTTCCGACTCCGGTGACTGGAGCTGTACCCAGGCAGGCGGTCCCAGTACTCCGATAACTATTACCATTAGTGGCGCAGATACCACCGGTAACCATATCCCTACAAAGTATGCTGGGGGTAACGGCGGTTCCCTTAACTCTACCGAAACCTACCTGGTATCAGGCACCATCGAAATCTGGCTGCCCACCTCTGAAGTTTTAGACAACGGTGGCGACCTTAAACTCACTAACGAATATTCCAAACTCAACAACATTGACAGCGTCAGCGGCCAGACCAACGTTGACCCGGCGACCCCCGGTACGGCCAACGACCCTGACAATAATACTCGTACCTTTACACTAATTGCCGCAGGCGGTAGCTTCAATCAATATTACGTCCGTAGCGTTGATGCCCGAAGCAGCGTCCTTTCTCCTATGACTTACCTTAACAGTGGTGACGGTGTGGTC
>JAHQVZ010000256.1 GCA_019634055.1 Leptolyngbyaceae cyanobacterium MAG.088 | reverse complement strand
CCTACGGAGATTTGAGTGAAGCAGAGCGATTAATTTGTGAGGATTGGTGGGAATAGGTGAGCCCATAATCATATAGAAAACAGTGGGGCTCCCATGCAAGCTCTAACTCCAACAAACTTTATCAAGGGACATAGTTAGCAATGATAAAATCTCACGTAAATTAAGTTTTAAGCCTGACAATGCCCCCTAAACCTTTGCGTTTTTTTATTATTTTTATTGTCATTATTAGTATTTTTTTTCGCTTTACCAATCTGAACACAAAAGTCTATTGGTATGACGAAGTTTCTACTTCACTTACGGTTGCAGGTTATACAGAAGCAGAAATCGTCCAATCTCTCAACAAAAATGAGCTCTTTGCTCCCCAAGCCATACAAAAATATCAACGAGTTAATCCTGAAAAAACTATCGCTGATACCGTTATACGTTTAATAGAAGAAAATCCTCATCATCCACCTTTTTATTATGTACTAAATAGAATATGGAGCAATATTTTTGGGACTTCTATCTCAGCAATGCGGAGTTTAGCAGCGTGTATTAGCCTTCTAGCTTTTCCTTGCATTTATTGGCTATGTTTAGAATTATTTAAAAGCTCAATAGTTGGATGGACCGCAATTGCTCTAATAGCAGTTTCTCCACTTCATCTGATATATGCACAAGAAGCACGACAGTATAGCTTATTAATAGTGCTGGTTTTATTTTCTAGTGCTATATTTATGCGAGCAGTTAGGGTTAAAACTCTATTTAGTTGGGCTGTTTATGGAACAGCTATAACATTAGGACTTTACACACAATTATTTTTCGGACTAGTCGCCATTGGACATGGCCTTTACCTTTTGTTGAGCAAAGGATTGCGGTTCAGCAAGACAGTTCAATCCTATTTAGTTACTTTGCTGACATCGTTTGTGATGTTTATACCATGGGTTATTGTCTTAATTAATCAATATTCTCAGGCTCATAGACTTACAAATTGGGTTCGACTTTATGAAATAACTAATAAAGAGCTTGTTCAAAAGTGGGTTCACAATCTTAGTCTTACATTCTTTGATATTGGGCAAGCAGAATACAGCAAGTCTTTTCTCTTCTTATATGTATTATTAATCGGTCTAGTCATATACTCAATATTTTTTCTTTGTCGAAATACAAACAAGCATAGTTGGCTATTCATCTTAATTTTGATGGGGATAACAACATTCCCCTTTGTTTTAGCTGATTTATTTTCTGAAGGGCAGAGATCAATTACATCTCGATATTTCATCCCCTGTTATTTAGGGATTCAATTAACCATTGCTTACTTCATTAGCAATAGGCTTAATACTAATTATGTAAAATCTTGGCAACAGAAGTATTGGCATTTAGCCATAGTCATCTTAATTTCTTTAGGCGTTGTCTCTTCAACTATTTATTCCCAAGCCGACAATTGGTGGAATAAATTTATTAATAAAGAAAATATTCCAGTAAGCCAGATTGTAAACCAGGCACCAAAACCTCTATTGGTCAGTAATACACCAACAAACATTGTACTCTCCCTGAGCTATATGCTGGAGCCCAAAGTAAGACTTCAAGTTGTTCCTTTATGCGGTAATTGCACCTTGAATCTACAAGCCAATGAGCAGTTGGATATTCCACAAATATCTCATGATTTTAGTGATATTTTTTTACTCAAAATTTATCCTTCAGAGTCATGGAAAAATGCCCTTGAAGCCCAACAAAAATACAAAGTAGAGCTTGTTTTTCAAGGAAATGATCTTTGGCTGTGGAGCTTAGAAGAACGCTAAACCAGCTAAACCAGACTTTATATGACTCGTAAAAGTCAGCAATAGTATTCTAAATACCCAGTTTGAATGACTATCGCATACACCTGAGTCAGCCCAACATCTAGGGTCGTGTCAATTTGTGTTCATGTTCCCTTTGTTTGCAACTGGTTACCAATTACTAAGGCTGAGCTTAAGGATCAAGCATGATCTTCCTAAGTAATGGTCAGATAGAAGTAACCTTTGAGAGAGTATTTGACTCAATCACCTATGGCACAGGTTTGGGGCGCACTTCTTATTTTCTTAGTTTGTCCACTGTTGGGTGGCTTGCCCCTGACTGGATGGTGGGTACAACTCACCACAGGCAAACGACTATCGCAGATCGGCACGGGCAACATAGGCGTCTCAGCAGCGTTTTACCACGGCGGTACGGTGGTTGGCCTGGGGGCCGTCGCCCTGGAAGCCTTTAAAGGCATTGGCGCGGTGCTATTAGCCCGTCACTTCTTTCCTGTAGATCCCATCTGGCCAGTGGTGGCCCTCATGGCTCTCGTAATGGGGCGTTACTGGCTGAGCCAGGGGGCGGGGGTCACCAATGTGAGTTGGGGGTTTTTAGCCTATGACCCGCTGGTGGCCATACTGAGCTGGCTATTGAGTTTAATTGCGTTTACGGTGCTGCGAGAACGAAAACAGGGGCGTATGTTTGCATTAGTGTTATTACCCGTACTCACGGGGATGATCCACAACAGCGGTGTGCGCATGGTGGCCGTGGCCTGCCTCATGGGGCTAATCGGCTGGATTTACCAAAAACTACCAGATGATTTGGAACTGCCTGCCCAAGGCACTCGCACAAAGTCCCAACGATTATTTCGCTTTTTTCGAGGCGAGTCAGCGCTGCAGGCGTTAGACCAGATCTTAGATCCAGCGGTCGTCGGCAACAAAGCGGCCACCCTGTCTCAGCTCAAAGCTTGGGGCTATCCAGTACCCATGGGCTACATTCTGCAAGCGGGGGATGATCCGGCTGCTTTATTTGACCTCTGCCAACCGTCGCCACAGCAGCCAGTGGTGGTGCGTTCTTCTGCGGTAGGGGAAGATGGGCTGGGCGCGTCAGCAGCAGGTCAGTATGTGTCAGTCACAGATGTGGTAGATCAGGCAGATTTAGAGGGTGCGATCGCAACCTGTTTCCAAGCCTATAATCGCCCAAGTGCGGTGCAATACCGTCGAGATTTAGGCTTAACTGACGCCTCTATGAACGTCCTGGTACAACAACAAATCCAGGGGATAATCTCCGGCGTGGCCTTTAGCCGTGATCCCATTGCCCGCTGCGGCCACGATGTCGTCATTGAAGCCTTACCCGGCCCGGCCAGCCAGGTGGTGTCTGGCCAAACTACCCCCCGACGTTACCACGTCACCATTACCCCCGAAGACATCGGATCAAACGACGACTGGCAATTGTCCGATGCCGTTGATTTGCCAATAGATCCATCGGAGAAAGTCGATTCAGTGGGCGCTGCCCAGCCTACAGAATCACAATCAACTATCAATTATCAATTATCAACTAACAACGCCCACATCCCCACCCGCCTCATCCAACAAATCGCCTACCTCACCCGTCAGCTTGAACAACGATTTGGCGACATTCCCCAAGATGTAGAATGGACCTACGATGGCAAACAAATTTGGGTTTTACAAAGCCGCCCCATCACCACCCTAGTGCCGCTTTGGACCCGAAAAATTGCTGCAGAGGTGATTCCTGGCGTGATTCATCCCCTCACCTGGTCCATTAACCAGCCCCTCACCTGTGGTGTTTGGGGAGACTTATTTAGCTTGGTACTAGGTAAACGGGCCAACGGGCTAGATTTCTCTCAAACAGCAATGCTGCATCGTTCCCATGCTTATTTTAACGCCACCCTGCTGGGGAATATTTTTATCCGTATGGGGCTGCCTGCCGAAAGTCTAGAGTTTCTCACCCGAGGGGCGAAATTTAGCCGTCCCCCCCTGACTGCCACCTTACGCAACTTACCAGGCCTACTAAAACTAGCAAGGCGCGAATGGAACTTACCGAAACAGTTTAACCAAGACAACACAAAACACTTTCAACCTGGCTTAGAAGCCCTGCAATCGCCCTATTCGCTCTCGCCTGAACAGATCAAGCATCAGATAGAAGCCATCTTGTCTCTTTTGAAAATAGCGACATTCTATAATATTCTTGGCCCACTCAGTTTTGCCCTGCGTAAGGCGATCTTTAAAATAGATAGTACCCAGCTCAATTATCGTTCTAATCCTGAAATTGCTGCGATTGAAGCGATTAAACAACTAGCGCAACACCACAGTCATTTAGTTCAACAACTAGACACTATCCCTGCAGACAATACAGAGTTTTTTGCCGCACTAGCACAACTGCCCAGTAGCACCGAACTATTGCAACAACTCGATGCATTGCTTGAGACCTATGGCTACTTGAGCGAAGTCGCCACTGATATTTCAGTACCCACCTGGAAAGAACAACCAGCTCCTGTCAAAGCGCTTCTGGCCACGTTCTTAAAAGAGCCACCAAAACCCTCCCAAACGTCTCATCAAACAGTTAAAAAGTCAGGCTGGAAACAACGTCAAGTCCAAACTCGCTTAACCTTAAAAGGCAATATTGCAGAGGTTTACAACCGTCTATTAGCCGAGCTGAGATCCTGCTTTTTAGCCCTAGAACAGTCCTACCTTAAAAACCAGGCCCTACAAAAACCAGGGGATATTTTCTTCCTGACCTGGCCTGAAATTCAATCATGGGGCACAGCTTCAGAGATCATCCTTTATCATAAAGAGAAGAATCCTCTGACCCAGATTGCCACCCGTTACCAACAGCATCAAGTAGACCACTCATGGAAGCCCCCTTATTTGGTCTATGGCAAAGCCCCCCTCACCTTGTCTACAGCCCCTAGGACACCTACACAAACTGGACGCTTATTAACGGGTATCGGCGCAAGTCCAGGCACTCTAGAGGGCAATGTCCAGGTGCTTACCACATTGGACACCACAGTGCCCATTAACCAAGACACGATTTTGGTAGTGCCTTATACCGATGCGGGCTGGGCTCCGCTGCTGGCAAACTTAGGCGGCTTAATTGCTGAAGTCGGGGGACAGCTTTCCCATGGAGCCATTGTGGCTCGGGAATATGGGATTCCGGCGGTAATGGATGTGGCCGATGTCACCCAGCGGTTGCGCACGGGGCAGCGAGTACGCATTGATGGCCAGCGAGGCACCGTTGAAATCCTGTAAAATTGGGCTCTGCAATGTTTTGTTATGTTGCAGTCCTATAGATGATCGTCTGCCACTGTTCCCAGAATGACTACATTCCAAGTTCCTCAGCTAGAGAATACGTTTTGCGGTGCCCATGGGCTATCGCTGTTTTATCAGGCATGGTATCCCCCAGGCACCGCCAAGGCTGTATTAGCCCTGGTACATGGGTTTGGGGAACATTGCGATTGTTACGCCACCGTTACCACCGCGCTCACCCAGGCAGGGTATGTCATCTTTGGGTTTGACAACCAGGGCCATGGGCGTTCTGAAGGTCAGCGGGGGCACATTAACCGTTGGCAAGATTACCGCGATAATGTCAGCGCTTTCTTGGCAAAAGTAAGACAGCATGAGCCTAATCTGCCGTTATATGTTCTGGGTCATAGTCTGGGCGGGCTGATTGTTCTAGACTTTGTACTTAACGACCCCGTCGGTATCACGGGCATTATCATCAGCGGTCCCCCCATTCGCCCCGTGGGTATTGCCAAGCCTTATTTAGTGGCCATTGCTCGGGTGTTATCAGGTATCTGGCCCCGGTTTTCGATGGAAGTGGGGGCTGGGGCAAATGCCCTATCGCGTGATCCTGATGTGCTGCAAAAAATGGAGAATGATCCGCTAAAACATTCGATGGCAACGGTGCGTTGGGGAACGGAGTGTTTAGTTGCGATCGCAGCTGTACGCCGCAATATTGCAAAACTCCAGGTACCCATTCTGTTAATCCATGGCAGTGCCGACAAAGTGAATGATGTAAAAGGCAGCGAAGAGATTTTTTCTCGTATCACCATAGACAAAACTCTCAAAATCTACCCCGGCAGTTACCATGAACCCCATAATGACCTGGACCGCAACCAGGTAATGAACGATGTGGTGGAATGGTTAGACAACCATCTATAACGCTTACACCAATCTCTCCGACATTCCTCACTTAGAATGCCTATATCAAGAACAGCTTGATCTGTTCCTCCACAGTCTCTTAGGGATACGTAGTTGTTATTAATACTTCGGATCGCACGTTGCATCAATTAATTTAAATCAGGATAAAAACTAAAGACAATTTATTAAAAAAGCGCTTTATGTACCAGTTTCCGCAATTGCCCTAGATGCAAATCCCTAAACCTACTATTTTCAGATAACTTTTCGCCCATAATACATATTCTAATGAAGTGTTAAAAGCATCCGGACTGGTACCCATCTAGTCTCTATGACGCACTTTATAGTTGACACTTATGGGGTTGGCACAGTTATCTCCTATGAATCACTTCTCTTTACCTGAAATTGATAAAACGTTTATACAATATGAAGACAGGTATGTAATACTGGACGCGTGTTTCACCTGTAGTGATACTCATCTAAATTACAGTTCCATTGTTACTGATATCTTTCTGTTCTGGGCATTTGTCAGGTAGTACCTTGCTAGCAGTACAATCACTGTCTTTTCCCCAGAATGTGTTGAGTTAGAAAGAATAATCAGGAAACTCTTAATAAGACCTATGACTATCTGAGAATCCTATTTTACTCTCAGTCATTTAAATTAGATATCTAAAGCACTGAAAAAAGCTTTCGAATGCATTACGTGCATTCTGGTCGTTCACCCATATTGGTTGAATAGACCTATGTTGCGGCACATTTTCAAACCATCGCAACATACTAATCATCTGCTATACCCATCGGGGTAATAAACACTCACGTCTGCATATTAAAACTTATCCACGTTTCAACCTGGAGTTCTTCCCTAGAAGACCCTATCGGTTGCAACCTGGACGTAGTTTAGCAGCGACACATTTTCTTGGCTTTTTGATGAATTCCCTTCTTGCCTTTTAGGGGCTTAACCCCTTTGAGGTCTGGCTTTCCATGTCTGCATAGACCGATCACTGCAGCAATTTTCTGTTCTACTTATTACTTAGGAAGATTTTCTGATGAATACAACAACCCATACCGATGGTGGCCACAACAACCATGCCCATCCGGATGACCCTGCCAAACAATCAGAACACTCTGCCCTCGAGAATTTAATCACATCCCAGAGTGCCACCCACACCGCTGTCAAAAACGGTTCCTGGTTTAATCCCAACACCTGGGCAGGGGGACGCATTCCTAATGCCAATGCAAAAGTAGTCATCCCCAAAGGTATAAATGTTAGCTACGACAACGTTAGTAACACTAGATTATTCGGTCTTCGCGTAGACGGTCATCTAGACTTTGCCACCAATGCCGATACAAAAATGGTCATCGATACCTTTATTGTGTCCCCCGATGGCAAACTGACTATTGGTACAAAAGACAAGCCAGTACAAGGCAATGTGCAAACCGAAATCCTGATTGCCGACAATGGAGCCATTGATACAAAATGGGATCCCGAACAATTGAGTCGCGGCATAATTTCCCACGGTACCGTCAGCATCCATGGTCAGGCCAAAACCTCACACCTGAAGGTAACCATAGACCCGACAGCAGGTGATAAAACCTTAACCTTAGAAAAGGCCCCCACCAACTGGCAGGTAGGTGATGAGATTGTACTCACCGGCACCCAATATGTAGTCGAGGGCACCCAGGACGAACAGCGTACTATTACTGCCATCAACGGTAACCGCATCACCCTAGATAAAGCCATCACTTACAACCACCAAACCCCCAGAAGCGATCTCAAAGCCTACGTTGCCAACCAAAGTCGCAACATTGTCTTTGCCACCGAGAACGCCGACAAACTCCCCTCCAATCAGCGGGGGCACGTCATGTTTATGCATTCTGATAACGTGGATGTGCGCTATGTCGAATTCAATGAACTGGGTCGCACCGATAAATCTAAACTACTAGACGACTTTAAAATTACCAATGAAAATGCTCCTAAACGCATTTTAGACAGTAATGGAGACCCTATTACTGGCGCACGCACCAATATCCGTGGTCGCTATGCCCTGCACCTGCATCGCACAGGCGTGAATGGGAATGATAAGCCTGCCGTTCTAGTCGGTAACAGTGTGATTGGTTCTCCCGGTTGGGGCATTGTTCAACACGACAGCTATGCCGTTCTAGAAAATAATGTGGCCTATGATGTTTTCGGTGCTGGCTTTGTCAGTGAAACTGGCAATGAGATTGGTGCATGGCGCAACAATATTTCCATTAATAATGAAGGCCGATCTGGCAATGAAAAGGGTGGTGCTTATAACCACGACTTAGGCTTTGGTGGCCATGGCTTTTGGTCCCAGGGTCGCTTAGTGGAAATCGAAGGCAATGTGGCCGCCGGTAATACCGGTTCTGGCATCTTTTATTTTCACCGTGGCGTAGATGAAATCAAACCCGTTACAGAAAATTTAGCCATCGAAGCCTGGGCTAAAGGCCAGGACGAGGTTCTCACCAGCGACCCACCGATTATGGGCTTCCAAAACAATGAAGTCTTTGCCTCGGGCGATGGCCTATTTGTCATCAAAAACTCCCAAATTCAAAAGCACGATGGTCGTACTGTCTTAGATGGCTTTAAAGCATGGGAAGTGGTGCAGGGCACAAGACTCGAATATACCGCCCACTATACCTTGCGCGATTTTGACGTGGTCGGCACTAAAACCTCATTGCACAAAAATGCCGAGAATAATGGCATTCATCTCTTCCACAATGTAGAAGAGATTGTATTCGATGGTTTAAAGTCTGAAGGCTTTGATAAAGGGGTAAAACTCAATAAAGGCACTGAAGTGGGAACCCCTCTAAATAACTGGGGCTATATCTTTATTGATGCCAACGTCAAGAACAATAAAGAAGACTGGTTTAACCTAGATCGCAATGTGGATAAGTTCCTCAGCCGCAGCGATATCAACCACGGCAAGCTCAGTTTTGCAGTAGACAATGGGAAAAGTGACTTTGCCGCTAAAAACGGTGACCAGCAGCTATTGACTGCCGCTGCAGTGGTGGGTACCAAAACCGATTCCCTGGGAAACATTGCCCTCCCTTTTGGTAATGAGAGCCTGGGGTATCCTTTACACCAACTGCGTAGCCTCGCCAACAAACAAGGCTATTACACCTTGCCCGATGGCCAGCGCGCAATCATCATCGATGAATATATTAGCGATCGCTTAACTGGGGATACGCGTAAATATAGCTTTGTCGTCACCCTAGAGAACCCCAACTGGACCCAAGATGCCAAGCACCTGGGCAGCCTTAACCCCAACCAGCTACCACAGGATAACAAGATTATTTCTTTAGAGTCCTTATCGGCTGATTATCCAGAATTTGTCCAGCAAAACATTCAACCAGAATCACCGCTTCCCACCAATCCCAATCCACCGATAGAAGAACCCGTGGTAGAAGAACCCGTGGTAGAAGAACCCGTGGTAGAAGAACCTATCATGGAAGATCCTGTGGTGGAAGACCCCCAGGCCCCCATCAACGAACCGGGTGATGATCCTGAACCAATCGCTCCACCCATCGTGATTGATACCCCCACCCCCGTCATGTCTAATGAAGGCATCATTCGGGTTGAGGCCGAACTATATAACATTGACGACTTCAGTGATGTAAATACCGCTAACCGAGGGGGTGCAGGTGATGATCTTCGCCGCCCACTGGCCGTAGACGTAGCTGAAAATGGTGGTGACGATGGTCTCAATGTGGGCTGGATTAGTCCAGGCGAATACCTCACTTACACCATTGAGGTATCTGAAGCAGGTGAATATGACATGAGCGCCAGCATCGCTTCCAATGTTCAGGGAAATCATAGCTTACAAGTATCTGTGGATAGTCAAACAACAGAGACAAGCTTTGGCTACACAGGAGGTTGGCAGACATGGGAATCTACCAATGGTGATAGTGTGTTGGACCTGAGTGCCGGTACCCATACCCTCCGGGTAGATATGTTAACTGGCGGCTTTAATCTAGATTATATAGAGCTAGATTATGCCGGTGCCACCACGGAAAGCCCCGTTGTAGTTCCAGAGCCAGAGCCAGAGCCAGCACCAGAGCCAGAGCCAGCACCAGAGCCAGCACCGACTCCGGAACAACCAACAGCACCAGCTCCTGCAGAACCAGATGAACCTAGTGCTGATGTGGAGGCACCTGTGGAAGATATTTCTGGTGGAGACATCACCATCAGCGACTTCCTCACTGGCAGCAATGGTAATGACAAGATTGTTGGCAGTGATGCCAATGAACACTTTGACCTTGGGACTGCATCTAGCTATGACATAGCCCTAGGCGGCGGTGGCGATGACATCTTCGTACTAAATCAGGGAAGTGGATATTTAATTATCCGAGACTTCCAATCAGGTAACGATCAGCTAGAGCTAAATAATGGTCTAACCTTTGGGTCTATCGAGCAAACCCAAAGAAATGGCAAGACATTTCTTGCTGCCGAAGGCGATACTCTGGCAGAGCTGACTAGCTTTACCGGAACGTTGACGGCATCAGACTTTATTGAAGCAAGCTAAGGCAACATCCAAGCAACACATAGAGATTATGTGTTGCTCAAGCGTACAGAGTAAAGGGTGACATGGTTTTACTATTCACTCTTTACTCTGCACACACCTTACAAAGCAACAGTTTCAGCAGTAAGCATAACAAAATAGCTTAGACAGGGTGATTTGCCATCCCATGGATGACACCGTGACACGTTGTTTCAGAACAGACTTCTACATTCCGTTTTAGAACACCTACAAAAATCATGAAAGCTACTTTTGAAATTGTCCAAAATTGGCAAGAT
>JAHQVZ010000032.1 GCA_019634055.1 Leptolyngbyaceae cyanobacterium MAG.088 | reverse complement strand
CCCGATGGTGCTTTTTTGGCGGCCAGTGGCCATACGGGGGTGAAAGTGTGGCAGGCCCTTGACTGGAACGCTGAGCCGGAATTTGTGGAGGTGCCGGGGGCCAGCATGGATGTGGCCTGGTCTCCTGATGCTGTCTATCTGGCGTCTGGCAATTTGGACCGTACGTTGACGGTGGTGTCCTGGGGCAATCCGCCGCCGTGGTTGATGCAGGGATTTCCGGGCAAGGTGCGCCAGGTGGCTTGGGCGGCACCTGTGGACAATCAGCCAGCCATGGTGGCGGCGGCCTGTGTGGAAGGGGTGACGGTGTGGCGGCGTCAGGGCCAGGGTTGGGAAAATCGGGTGTTGGAAAAGCATAGTGGAACGGTGGTTGCGATCGCGTTCCATCCAACCAAGCGGTTATTGGCCTCTGCGGCCCAGGATGGTCGGCTTTGTCTGTGGCAAAAGGCTAAGGCGTTACAGCAAACGTTGAAAGGTGTTGCTTCTGGTTTTTCGGCTGTAGCATGGCATCCCCAAGGTGCCTATTTAGCGGCAGGTGGGGACCAGGGAGAAGTTTTGATTTGGAAACCGGACGTGCGAGGCCAAGGGTTTCAATGATAGTTATCTGCTGGTTTAATTTTAAATATGAAACGGTGTGATCCGGCTTTTGGGTAACTGGTACAGACCTAAAGGCTATTCAGCAGTCCAAACCTAAACCAGTGAAATGGATCAACTGGCCCAGGTTTGGACTATAGCGCCAACACTCATAACTACAATCTTGCCAATCTCAAGTGCAAACTATATTTTTATATTAGTTGCAAGATACAACTAAATAGTTGCATAATCAAACTATTGACTTAGGAGCTGTCAAGAAACTACTTCATGGTTTAAGCCGACAAGGCTTGTTAGGTCATGATTTTAATGAACAAGGCCATGATTTTAATTTTTAACAAGCCCTTAATGTTATTCGTACAAGAATGACTGATTCACCTGACTTGCAAGGTCAATTAATTGCTCTGATTAGGGCATTTGGTTTACATCGTCCAGATCAAACACCTTGTGGACAGTCAGTAACAGTTGCAGAAGCGCATGCCTTAATGGAACTGACTGACAAGACTCTACTCTCACAAAACGAGTTGGCAGAACGATTGAGTTTAGAAAAAAGTACGGTTAGTCGGCTAGCCAAAGTCTTGGAAAGACGAGGGTGGATTGAGCGCAATCGAAACCATGCGGATCGAAGAATCATACAACTGACACTGACAAAAGATGGACGACGAGCAGCCGAGCAACTTGCGACTGCCCGTCGAGAAAAATTTGACCGAATACTCTCTTCAATTCCTAAGGCGCAACGCGTGGATGTGCTGGACTCATTAAAAATTCTTGTGGAGGCGATCTATGAAAGTGAATAATTTCCGGAATATCCATTTTCAACAACCATTTCTTTGGGTTGCTATTCTCTTTGTAGCTGCCTTTACAGGAGCTATTCTATACCGTCAAACAATTGCCCTGCACCAGCGACAGGCCAAGGTGGCTTTGCTTGGAGCCCAGGTCATGCCGTTTGATTTAGAAAGAACAACCCATCACTTTGAGGCATTGCAAGATGGTGGACTGCAAACCGTGGTTGTAGATAACCCCGTAGAGGTTGAACAGGTAAAACTCATTCAGCAGCATCTGCAAAAAGAAACCGCTAAATTTCAGGCAGGGGATTTTTCTGATCCTGCCGCTATTCATGGGGATACAATGCCTGGGTTGAAACATCTAATGTCAGGCTATCGTGATCTACAAGTTGAGTACACACCTTTGCCCGATGGAGGCCAAATTCGCTATACCGCCCAGCACCCTAATCTTGTGTCAGCCCTACATGACTGGTTCGCAGCACAGCGTTCGGACCATGGTCATCATGCTCGATAAACGTTGCATTGTCGCTTCATAACGGATGCTTACATAGAAAGCGTGAACTATGGAAAATCTTACTCGCCATGTAACCGTATGTACCGTCGTCAATTTTTAGGCTGTTTGGCTGTCGCCGCAAGTGCGCCATTGGTTTCTCAATGTGCGCGCCGTCCCACCATTAATCGTGTTTCTAGCCAGGATGGCCTACTAGAACTATCCTTAACAGCTCAATCTGAGCGTCAAACGCTTGCCGGTCAACGGTCTCGGGTGTTAGCGTACAACGGCCAGGTCCCAGGGCCTCTTCTAGAAGCCCGTGCTGGCGATACCGTTCGTTTAACCCTAATCAATCAGCTAGAGACGCCCACCAATCTTCACTACCACGGGTTACATCTTTCACCCGAGATTGACAATGTATTTCGAGAGGTAGCCCCTGGTGAACGCTACACCTATGAGTTTCAAATTCCATCTAATCATCCAGCCGTAACCGCCTGGTATCATCCCCACTATCACCTGGACGTCGCTCGACAAGTCTTTGGTGGGTTAGCAGGCCCAATCATTATTCGAGGTGACCTAGACGAGATTCCTGAACTGCAGCAAGCAGATGAAACCCTTTTGCTATTGCAAGACTTTGAACCTACACGTCAGCCAGCAGAACCCAGTTCTCTGGGCAAGAAATGGGGCCGAGAAGGGTCATCCCTACTAGCAAATGGTCAGCATAATCCAGTCATCACGATGCCGCAGAATGGCTTGCTAAGATTGCGGTTAATCAATGCGTCAGCCTCTCGGATTTATCAACTACAGTTACAGAATCATCCCTGGTTTTTGATAGCAACGGATAGAGGTGCCATTTCAGCACCTACCCCACTGGATACTCTGCGGTTATCGCCTGGTGAGCGGGCAGAATTGTTAATTGCAGGACAACAAGCACCTGGAGACTATCGGCTAACAAGTCTGCCCTATGACCGTGGCATTAGCGATATGGTGTCATCATTAGGGACGGCTGTTGAACAAATGTCGGGGGTTGTTCAGCCAGTGGAAACTACATTAGCCACTCTCCGCTACCAATCAGGCACGTATGCTGAGCCGTTACCGTTACCCCAAAAATTAATTTCTGTTGAACCACTGCCAGCACCGGATCATACTCGAGAATTTGTATTGAACCATGGCATTGGTGGAGGCATGAATGGGTTTATTATCAACGGTAAGTCCTTTGATATGAACCGTGTAGATACAAAGGTGAGACTTAATCAGGTGGAGGATTGGCGAATTATTAATCAAGCCAGTATTGATCATCCATTTCATTTGCATACCAATCGCTTTCAGGTGATTGAACGCAATGGCCAGCCAGAAACTCTTCTATCTTGGAAAGATACGGTTAGCCTCAGGGGGTACGAGACCGTCACTATTCGAGTGCGTTTTGAAGACTTTGTTGGGCGCACCGTTTATCATTGCCATATTCTTGACCATGAAGATCAAGGAATGATGGGCATTTTAGAGATTTCTTAGAGGTTGTTTTTGGAGTTGATAAAATTAGAGAATAACTAAAGGCAATTGAAATCAGTAGACGTAAAGTAAGTGGGTGAACTCAATCTTTTATAAGATACAAATAAACAGTTTGACTTCGCAGATTTTGCCCCCAAACCCCCAATTCTGGGGGCTTTGAGTCTAGCTTCCCCCAGAATATAGCCCAAGGGGCATTCAAGAAAGGGAAGAGGGGGCCTCGATATCTGAAAACTAATTAGGATCACCTACTTAGTTGCTCAAACGTGTGATCTAAAACATCTACGAAACAAGATTTCCTATCCGGCTAGTGTATGTTTAAAGCATCGTCCTGATGCATAAAACCGTTCGACTTTGCTTAGGGCCACCAAAAATCCCAAGACAGAAAGATATACTGGGTAAGCCTATTACCCTGAAGCTGTCATGGCCAACCTCAAACGCACCCGTGAGGATATCTTAAAATCCGTGGTTACCACGGTCCATCGCCAGGGTCTGACAGCGACAGGATTAAGCAAACTATTTAAAGTTAGCGGGGCCTCGTCGGGGAGTTTTTACAACTATTTCCAATCAAAACATGAGCTGGGCCATGCCTTAATCGACTACGAATGGTCGCAGCTCCAGGCAAACGTTTTAGAACCTGCCCTCTCCCAAAGTAATGACCCCATCGAGCAGATTTTTTGGATCTTAGATCGACTCGAAGCCAAGCAGCTCAAAGAACCGAAGTGCGGGGGCTGTTTACTCGGTAACTTAATTGTGGATCTCGTCGAACAGGACGACTCCTTTCGCGACCACCTAATGCAAATATTTAGCAAATGGGAAGGTGCGATCGCACAAACCCTACGGCAAGCAAAACCCCAACTACAAGATCACATAAACCCAGAGCACCTGGCAGAACAGATTATTACCGCCATTGAAGGGGCCATGCTCATGGGCAAACTACACCGCAGCGAGGCCCGAATGAAGCGTGGGTTTGACCTAGCGCGGCAGACATTAAAAAATGCGATGGTGCCCTCTTAGCCAAAGAAATGTAGGGCAATAAATGTAGAACTTAAGCCAGTATGGATAACCAAATCCCCTCCTGGGAGGTGATCCGGGGTGGGTTGGCCGTTAGTGCTGGCGATCGATACCCACCCCGCCCTTTGGGCACCCCTCCCAAGAGGGGATGAAAGTCGGAATGCCTCCCATTAGGAGATTACTTGCTGGCTTTAATTCGCTGGATGGTGGGCCGTACCCCTACACGGGATCTCACATCACTATTCAGGAGAATCAATCAGCCCTGGATCATCCTCAGGACGAGGTCCTGGCGCAGGCCAGAAAAACCGACGTTCCTCTTCCGTAATCGGCTTATCATTAATGCTCGCCTCCCGACGGCGCATTAACCCATCATCATCAAATTCCCAATTCTCATTGCCATAGGCCCGAAACCACTGGCCCGCATCATCGTGCCACTCATACTGAAACCGCACCGCAATGCGTCGCTCACTAAAGGCCCACATCTCCTTAGTTAACCGATAGTCCAGTTCCTTATCCCACTTACGGGTCAAAAACTCTCGAATCGCTTCCCGCCCCTGGAAAATCTCAGCCCGGTTCCGCCAGTGGCTATTTTCTGAATAGGCCATGGACACCCGCTGGGCATCGCGACTGTTCCAGGCATCTTCCGCCATCCGAACTTTCTTCATCGCGATCTCACGGGTAAATGGAGGAACCAGTTTTTGAGCTGCCATAGACTAAAACCCTAATAATCTGTCATGGGGTGGAATGCTTTACTTATACCTGGCAATGTTGTGGGTTACATGGGACGAACTTTTGGAAAACTAGGACTTTCTTGAGATACCCCATGCCTAATGCGAGATTTTGTAGATGCCCTTCGATATCTGGGACAGACAACCTGAATATTACAGGTCGGAAATGGGATTTCTTACCGTTCGGTAACATTAACCTTTCACCTCCTAGAAGTTTCTTGTATCTTAAATAGAGTGATCATTCTATTTGGATAGACCCATGGCTGAAGCAACTACCATAAGCGCTGAAGTTACAGTACCGCTGACGCCCATTCCCCAAGATGGACTTACCGAGTTGGCTGCTAAAAACAAAGCCAACCCCGCCGATAAAACCTTAAAGGTTAAGACCGTTTGTACGGGCAAGTTTCGCAGTGTGAACTATGCCCGTGACCTAGACCCATTTGTTATTGATGAACCCCCCGTTCTCCTGGGGGACAACACCGCCCCGAACCCATCGGAAATTGTGCTGGGTGCGCTGGGATCATGTTTAGTCGTAGGCATCCAGGCCAACGCAGCCGCTAAGGGTGTCAGCCTGACTAAGCTGGAAATTGCCTTGGAAGGGGACATTAATATTGTCAGCACCTGGGGCACTGGAGAATTGGAAAAGCCCCAAATTGGCTTTACCGATGTGCGGGTAAAGGTGGACATCGATGGTGACGCTGATAAGGCTGTCCTGGAAGAAATGGTGACCCATGCCAATACCTGGTCGCCTGTGTCCGCCACCTTGAGCAATCCTATGCCGGTATCCGTTTCGACGGTTTAGGTTGGGTTGTTACTTTAAGCTAGTTAAATAAACGGCTCCGCTTAATATCCGGGTTTCGACTCCGCTCAACCCTCAAGGCAGTTGAGCGGAGTCGAAATATAGCTGGCGGAGCGGAGTCGAAACCAGCGCCCCAGAGATCATCACGCCCAGCAGCATTATCAAACCTCTTTTATAGTCATCAGCATCGCCATGCAAACCGTTTCAAAATCGTCAGATCGCCGGGCATCTTTAGGCAACTTGGAGCTAGATCCAGCCATTGCTAACCTGCGCACGGTTATCAACCAGGTGCTCACCCCTAAGGTGCAAGACATTGATCTCAAGGGAGAATTTCCAGAACAGATTATGCATCAGCTGGGGGAAGCTGGCGCATTCTCCCATGCGGTATCGACAGATTTTCAAGGCTCTGGAAAAGGTTTGAAGGCGGCGGTTCAAAGCATTGAAGAAATTTCTAAGGATTGTCTGTCTACGGGGTTTATTGCCTGGTGTCAGGTGGCCTGTACCTGGTACTTGGAAAATACTAACAATACGGCCCTAAAGGCTGACATGTTGCCTAAGGTGGCGACGGGGCAGGCTCTTGCGGGTACGGGGCTATCTAACCCCATGAAGCACTTTGCGGATATTGAGAAAATCGCTCTAACGGCGCAGCGGGTGGATGGCGGCTATGTGATTAACGGCCTGTTGCCCTGGGTCTCGAATCTGGGACCGGGCCACTACTTTGGTATTGCAGCCCAAATGGCGGACTCGGAAGAGTACATGATGGCCATTGTGTCTGATGATCTCGAAGGCATGTCCCTACGGCTCAATGCCCACTTTATTGCCTTAGAAGGTACGGGCACCTATAGCTGTGTGTTTCGCAATGCATTTGTGCCGGATGAATGGGTGTTGGCGGCCCCTTGTGAAGACTATGTGGCCTGCATTCGCCCTGGATTTATGTTGACCCAGGTGGGCATGGGACTGGGACTAACCGATAGCTGCATTGAGCTAATGCGGCGCTCCAACAAACGTCTGGGCCATGTGAACTGTTATTTGGATGACCAGGCAGAGGACATTAGCGCTGATTTAGAAATGGCGCGCCAACGCACCTATCGCTTGGCGGATCAGCTAAATGCCTGCACTGGGGTGGCTGATCCCCAGCTAACCCGTGAGATTATTCAAGCACGGGCAACCGCATCAGAACTCTCGTTGCGGTCTTCCCAGGCGGCTATGCTCCACGCCGGAGCCAGGGCCTATGTCCATGGCAGTGCGCCCGAGCGTAAATTGCGAGAAGCATATTTCGTGGCCATTGTCACACCGGCGTTAAAACATCTTAAGAAAATGTTGGCGGATATGAAGGAAACCGCGTTGCCGGTGGCGTAAATACAGACGCCATTAATGTCGGTTGGGTTGCCCAAAATCGAGATATTTACGACCGAATTAATATCTCTGCAACCCAACCTATACGGTAGGCATGGGCGTTTGGTCAGGTTGGGCTGATTGAATATTGGCAAGGTGTGAGCAATATTGAAATGGGATAACCCAACCTACATAATTTGGCTTCCTGTAGTTTCTAAAAGATTGCTTACAACAGGAATTAAGCTCTGTTAAACGGTATTAGATTGCACAAAAATCTTTTGGAATAACCGTTCTAATAGTGGGCAGAAAAGCCCCTATCAAAAACGGCCCTATGGTATCGATTCCCAGTCAGTCTCGCCAGTGGAACAATCTTTCCTGTG
>JAHQVZ010000255.1 GCA_019634055.1 Leptolyngbyaceae cyanobacterium MAG.088 | reverse complement strand
TCAGGAACTGGCCGACCGCACGTTTTCATTGATCATGATGGGAGACGACCGAGCCGTACAAGCCACCTATATTTTGGGAGAGTTGGCCTACGAACGTTCAACCTCTGTTGCATAAAATCAATGTTCCAGGTATTAATCTCCTGGAGCATTGATGCTGGAGATTAAGTCTAATGGTTACTTTACTGGTTAAACATATCCATACGTTGGTGACGCTGGACGACCAGCGACGAGAGATTAAAGATGGAGCCCTATTCATCCAGGACAATGTGATTCAGCAGGTGGGGGTAACCTCTGAGATGGCTCAGTGCGTGGCCGACGAAACCCTGGATCTACAAAATCGATATATTGTTTTACCAGGGCTGATCAACACCCACCACCACTTTTACCAAACCCTCACTCGGGCTATCCCCGCTGCCCAAGACTGCGACCTGTTTAGCTGGTTGCAAACGCTTTATCCCATTTGGGCTAACCTCACCAGTCGAGCCATCTATACCAGTGCCCAAATGGCGGCGGCTGAGCTAATGCTTTCAGGCTGTACCACCAGCAGCGATCATCTCTATATTTTTCCCAATGATTGCACCCTCGATGATGAGATTCGTGGAGTGCAAGACATTGGCCTCCGGTTTCATGCCAGTCGCGGTAGCATGAGCGTTGGCGAAAGCCAGGGAGGATTGCCCCCAGACTCACTGGTGGAAGCTGAAGCCGATATTCTCAAAGACTCTCAGCGGCTGATCGAAACCTATCACGACAACAGTCGGCATTCTATGCTGCGAATAGTATTGGCCCCCTGCTCTCCTTTTTCAGTTTCACCAGATCTCATGCGCGAGTCTGCAGCCCTGGCCCGCAGCTATCCAGGCGTACATTTACACACTCACCTGGCAGAGAACAAAAGCGACGTGAGCTATAGTTTAGAAAAATTTGGCCTAAGCCCCGGTGACTATGCTGAGTCTTTGGGCTGGCTAGGAAAAGACGTCTGGCACGCCCACTGTGTTCAGCTAAACGATGCGAGCATTCAGAAATTTGCCCGCACCCATACCGGCGTGACCCACTGTCCTTGTAGCAATATGCGGCTGGCTAGCGGTATTGCCCCGGTGAGAAAAATGTTATCGGCAGGGGTTAACGTCAGTATCGGTGTTGACGGTGCTGCCTCTAACGATGCCAGTAATCTATTACAAGAGGCCCGCACAGCTTTTTTGTTGGCACGGGTACGCGACGAATCTGCCGCCGCCATGACGGCCCGTGAAGCATTGGAACTGGCCACTAGAGGCGGGGCTCAGGTGCTCGGCCGCGATGACATTGGCTATCTAGCTGCTGGTATGTCAGCTGATTTTATCGCCTTTAATCTAGATACGCCTGCATTTGTGGGTAGCCATCACGATGTGGTTGCTGCTCTGATTTTTTGTCAGTCCCATCGGGTTGATTACAGCTTTATCAATGGTAAGAAGGTGATCGATAAAGGCCGTCTCATTAATGTAGAGATAGACACGCTCATAGAAGCCTGTAACCAAATTGCGGCTGATATGATTAGCTGAACACTGAAATAACCCTATAATAATCACCTTAGGATCGAGAATTTATAACGCCAAGATTGTAATCACTCATGTATTGTCTTAGCTGGTCTTAAGCTAATGATGAAGCGGTTTATTGAATTCCCGATACTTAAGCAGATTGCGGATATTTGTTAATGTGCTGTCTATGTTTGACCAATTACCTCACTACCTGCAGGATATTGCCTATGTCATCCTTAACTTAGTCATCACTGTTATTGGGGCAACGGGTCTTTACGTTGTCTTGTTCTATCTGCTGCGGTCCTATTTTCGCAGATTTGAACGAGATATTGCCCTGGTAACGCTGAATGTATCCGCCTATCCAGCGTTAACGCTGTTTGCCTTGATTGGCTTACAAATAACGACCCAAAACTCAAATAGTTTAGCAGTGGTCGTTTGGTTGCAGCGTCTGCTATTAGGCCTCACCATTTTAGCCATCAGCTATTGGGCATTGCAGTTATTTAAGCAGGTGCTGGTTTACTACCTCAAAGAATATGCCGAGACCACTGAAGTGATGTGGGATCAGGTTTTAGTGCCATTATTGGAAGCTGTTGTTCCCGTGGTCATAGTTGTTGTCAGTGGCGTACTGATCTTGCAACTTTGTTTTGGTCTAGACTTGACCGGTGCTTGGGTTACCCTCGGGGGTAGTGCCTTTATTATTGGTTTTGCAGTCAAAGATATTTTGGCAAACTTTTTTAGCGGCATTGCCCTGTTGATCGATAGTCCATTCCGATTTGGCGATGTTTTGAGAATTGAAAGCGATAGCGGTAGCCCAGGCCATCTAGGCATTTTGCGCAAAATTGGAGTGCGCGTCACCCATATCTATGTGTTTGACCTGCACACAGAGGTATACATTCCTAATAGTGTGATGCAAAGCCACAAAATCACAAATCTGAGTCGTCCCATTGAGCCTATTTTTGTGGCCTCGTCAATTGACTTAAATCCTGACTATGACCTGGAACATGCCAGGAAAACCATGGAAGAGATTCTTCTTGCCCACCCAGATATTATCGGCAACATTGAATCTAAGCTAGTTTGTTTAGAGAATTACTACGATTGGCAAAATGATTTTGCCAAGAAAAAAGAAAATGGCATACAGCGTCTTCTGGCAGAGCGTGATGTTAACAAAAAGCTAGAGGAAGTAGAAGATGCCCTGAAGGCGGTGATGATCACCCTGCAGTTTGTAGAAAAAGGGGGCCTGTCTCAAGAAGAAATAGAAACGATACAACACGAATACAATCACATCCTGGAATTGATCGGCCTTGCTGTTGTGCAACAAAAATCGCGCAAACGCTCATTCTTGAGTTTGCAACAGGTCCAGTCTACGTTCTTTCTTAAAGAGACCCGGAATTCTGACTCACTAATTAACCTGGTTCGTAAATGGTATCGCATCTGGCTAAACGACCCCGATATGGCCGATGAAGATGAATATGTATTGCCAGACATTTGGGAGCGTAAAATTGAGCTGTTAAAGCGCCGCACCCGCAAGCTGCATCAAAAGATTTTAAATCCGCTGCAGCAAGAAACACGTTTAGATGACTATGTTAAAGATCTAGTACGATGGCTGCGCGATCGCTTTAAACAGGCTCGCAGTTCATGGCATGAACCTGATGCTGTCATGGAACAGATAGTCAGGGACAGAGGCTCCGCTTATGTGCGCTTTTCTCTTAATTACTACGTAGATGATATTCGTCTGGAAGATGGAGAAAGGGGTAGCCGTGTGAATAGCGATATTCATCGCGAGATTATGCATCACCTCAAAGATTCTTGCAAAAGTCAGACCTAGCTGTTGTAAATGGCTTAACCCAACTCTACAACCATGCCAGGCATTAACCGTTTTAGGTTTACCAAAGACTTAGACTGCCAGGGAATAGAATCAGATCCTTTGATGGTCATAGCCACATTGCCCGCCCGGCGAACTTTGATCACAAATTTAGAAATGACGTTGATGCCAGAACTATTGAGGAATTTTAGATGACGTAGATCAAGCGTTAACTGGCTGGGCTTTTGGGTAATGGCTGTTTCTAAAGACTGCTCTAGTAGGGTGGCAATTGGTGGATATTCTCCCATTCCCATTAGAGCAAGTTCGCCTGCGAATATGACGGTTGATACCGCTGGATCATAAACGACCTCATACTCTTTTCCCTTGATTTCCATATACAATCTCCAAAACGCTTACTGGTGAGCTATTCGACCAGTCAATCATAACCGAGCTATTCAGCCATCATAATTGATCCATTATAAATTTTGTTCATCGGTAAAATAGCCTTAAGCCTTATTGCTACAGCCAATTACCAACCAAAATATAGGGAGCCCAGTAAAATGGATCCTGTCTAAAGTTAGGATTTTCTAAAATTGAGATCTGGGCTCGGCGCAATGCCTCAGCTTTAGTCACATTGCCGGTGGCTAGCTCTGTATAAAATTGGCTGCTCATCAGTGAGGTTGCTAAATCACTGACTTGCCATAATGTTCCCAAGGTGCTTCTCGCTCCCGAACGTACCGCTGTACCCGCTAGACCCAGAGCCGCCTGCTGATCACCTGCAGCCGTTTCACAGGCGCTGAGTACTAAAAGCTCTACCACAGTCGAGGTGGTTTGGTCTAATCCTGTCGTTTGTAAAATATCACGCAGTTGATGCACACTCAACCGCTCATCCCAGGTCAAGATAAATGTGTCATCAAAGTTGGAACTAAACTGGCCGTGGGTGGCTAAGTGAACAACGGGCGCATTCACCGTGCGGATGGCCTTGGCAAAGGCTTCACGGGTAAATTCCTGATTGAGTAGTGTTTTTTGGGCCGAAAGGCTGGATTCGACCGCATTAATTTCAGGGGCCACATTGGGTAGTGATGGAAACCCCTGTCGGGCCTCTGTCAAACCAGCCGTCAGCACATTTAGATTTTGGCGTGTGGAGGTGGATTCTAATAGTTGTAACCCTGGCGTTAGGGCGGTGGCATAACGCTCCATCAGATATTGTTGACCGTCGTATAGGGCCGCCATCGGCACATTGCGCAGGACCCCATCAGCAACAAAGACTAGAGTATTGACATCGCTATTTTCTAAGTCAGTCGCCAGGGGGCGTACTAACCAGTCATAAACCTGCTGAGACAGCGCTAAATAGCGTTGACTCCCCCTTTGGACTAAAGCTCGCCGTAGCTGGAGTATGGTTGTTTCTAATTGGGCTTTAGTAACCGCGCTACTGTAGTGCTGCAGGTCCTGGCCCGGCAATCGTACAATGATGTCCAGACGATCTGGCAAAAGAATAGGGTAAATAACGGCAGCTTGTCGATCAACTTGATCAATCAATACTGGATTTGCCGATATACAGGCTTCCCTAAAGAAATTATCCAGTTCAGCCAGCTGGAGTGATTCAATCACATTGCGAGCCTTTTCAAGATTCTCTGGTGGGGCTGTTGTGTCCGCCAGTAGCAAACTCACTAACTCACGATGAATCGGCTCCACACCCGTTTGAAAAGCTATCTGTACTTCAGGATTAATGGAGGCTAAATCACTACGCAACAACTCTAGGGTTTTAACAGCCTGACTATAGGTTTTAACGGCTTTGGTATAGCTAGGGTCTTTATAGTTTTTGCTATTGTTTTGGGGGATAGTGGCCTTAAAGATACGACCCAATTGCCACTGCCAGCGGTAGGAAATTTCAGGTGCATTCAAGCTTTGGGAAATTAGCAGCGCTTTTTGGGTAAACGATTCGGCTTTTTGCCATTGTTTCGCTTGTTCATAGAGGTGCCCCAAACTGCCTAATACGTAAGATTCTGAACGAAGGTCTCCCAGGGTTTTGGCATCTTGTTGGGCTAGCAGCAGCAGTTGAGCAATGTCAGCCTGGGCACTGGCCGATAGATCACGCGCCGTTGGTGCTTCTGTCGCTATGGGTGGTTGCGGAGTAAGGCCTACGCGCCCTAGAAAAATATCCACCAGACTTGTGTTATCGCGAGTGTAGGTCTCAGCATCGGTGGCGGGTGCAGCTATTTGCCCTCGTGAGGGGGCAGCAGACAATTGATCACCTAAAAATTGTTCTACCAGGTTGACGTTGTCGCGGGTATAAGTAGATGCGTCAAAAATAGTCCTGCGGTCAGTGTCGATACTGAGGGATGGTTCTGGTTGAGATTCCAAGCTTACATCCGTGTCTCGGTTGATAAATCGATTGACTAAATCGAGATTATTGCGGGTATAGGTGCTGGGTGTAGTATGTCTAGCTCCGGTACGGCTTGGTGTTTGCTCTAATCGTGCATCTTGCTGACTAATTTTCAGACGGCTTTCTGCCAGGTTAATCTTGGCGTAGACGACAGCCTGACTGGGGGGTAATCTGTCGATTGCTGGCTGAATCTGACGTGCCAGGATCTCTGCCCGTCGCCACTGTTGAGTATCAACTAAAATTGCCAACTCACTTAGCTGTGCCTGAATGGCTGTAATAGACTTTTCAGGTTGCCCGGCAACTGCCTGGCGATAATATTGCTGCGCGGTGTCTAACTCCCCCAATGCCTGGGCTGTATTGCCTAAGCTCACTTGCACTGTGCTGGTGAGTGAGCTTAGGCCAAGCTGCTGGGCAATGTCTAAGCTAGATTGTAGTACTGTAATTGCTTGCTCTACATCTCCAGCAACACGTAAGGATTCTCCCAGGAGATGCAATCCGGTTGCTTTCAGTTCGGAATTAGGCTGATCAGCTAGATCCTCCGTCAATGCTTCCAGCGTATCAATCGCTTGGCGATAGTGGCCCATGGCCTGTAATGCCTGGGTCTGGGTCAGTACAGCGCGCAGGCGTCGTTGTTCATCGCCCAGGGTTTGGTAAATCTCTGCGGCTGACTGCCATACTTGAAAAGCCTCTACTGCGTGGCCCTGGCCCAGGTAAAGGTGCCCCTGGATATCTAAGGTGCGGGCCAAAATAGGGGGACGCTCTGGGGCAGGTAGTTGTTCAATCACCGCTAGCCCAGTGTCAATGGTTTGTTTTGCCTCGGTCCATTGCCCTACCTGTTGATAGACAAAGGCTAAATTTCGTAATGCCAATGCCTGATTAAGGCGATCTCCGGTGGTTTGGTATTGCTCAATGGCTTGTTGCAGCTGTTGTATGGCCTCGCTGTAGTCAGCCGATTCAAATAGTGTGCGGCTAGGTTGTGCGTTATTGGCTACTAGCGTTGTTCGGAACTCTTCGTTGGCTAGCCCTGGCGGCATTAAGACGGTACATAACAGTGCTGTTAAAAAAACTATTAACAGACGGTGCCAGCGATTTTGGGCTGGCAACAGTCGTTTAAGGGGCTGAAAATTCAGGGAAGCCATGACATTAAAACCCGAGTAAGTCTAGCAGCAGCAGTCAAAAACGAAGATTAAAACAGACGATAGTCGATGGCAAAATAGATACCATTTTCTTGTAAGGACGATGTTTGTTTATCGATATCCACTAGGGGAATTCCCCAATCTAAACGAGCTGTCAGGCGATCTCCCTGACGCCAGAGTAGCCCTATCCCGGTTGATACCAATACGTTAGGATCTGGATTTTGCCCCCTGTGATTCCAACCACCGCCTAAGTCGACAAAGGGTGTGAGCTGTAGTAGACCGTCAATATCGGCGGCACGATATAGGGGAAAGCGCACTTCCCCTGACAGAGAAAATCCGTTATCGGTTAATAATACATTTTGTCGATAGCCCCGTACGGTTTCCTGACCACCCAGACCAAATTCTTCTAAGGGTAGCAAATCGTTGCCACTGAGCTGTAGTCCCCCCCTTAACAGTAGCAATGTGTCAGGGGCCAACAGCTTTACCCATTGGGCCTGACCACGCCAGGCAAAAAACTGACTGTCGGGTGCTTCGTCATTAATCGTGGCATCCAGAATGTCTAACCCTACACTAACTTCAGAAAACAACGCTAGAACATCGCGGTTGCCTGTCTGGGTCCACTCTTGGGAAAAGCGTAGGGCCGATAATCGTGTCCGTCCGTCTGCATCTGCTCCCGGTGATGGAAATCCTACGGATTCACCGATAACGTCTTCTAAAAAGTCCGTTTTGCTACGTTGATGGGTAAGGCTTAGCCCCAGGGCTAGTTCATCATTGGGGGTTTGGACAATGGGCTGCCGCCAGGAAATTCCGTAATTTTGTGATTCTGATTGAATATCTAGAACCGTAAACGGGTCTTCAATCACTGAGCTATCGGACAGACCGGCGTTTACTCTGATGGTGCCATTGCGAGCATTGATGGGCATCGCGTAGTCTAAGCTGACTTCATTGCTGCCGCTGGTGTTGCGGTATTCTAACTCGATGCCATCACCCTGGCCTAACAGGCTATTATGGGCGATCGCAACTCCCCGTCGCCAGCTACCCACACTGGGGGAGCGATTATTATCGGTGCTGATGGTCACATCAAAGATATCGGCTACGGTTACATCCACATCTAAAACATTGG
>JAHQVZ010000254.1 GCA_019634055.1 Leptolyngbyaceae cyanobacterium MAG.088 | reverse complement strand
CTCATTGACATTCTCAGGATCACCCACACTCAAATGGGTACCGCCAATAACGGCTACCAAGTGATGGTCTGCTCCCTGGAGTTGATTAAATGGACCTAGCTGCTGAGCTAATGTTGGCGTTACCCCATCTTTTGTCCCAGTCAAAATGATGCTGGGGACATCGACATCGGCCAACCCTTTACGACCAAATAATCTACCTACCAAGGGATTCATCGCAATTACTTGGGTAATGCGCGAATCACTCAGATCTGCGGTTACCTCAGGTAAATCTACTGCTGCACACTGGAGCCAATCGGCCGGTGATAGGCCCACTGGTGTCAGGCTGTCACAAAATGGGGGGAGCGCTGATAAATCTAACTGAGCTCCAGCCAATGCAAAGCCAGTATAGCCACCGAGGGAATGGCCGATCAGTACCACCCGTTCTGGATCAAATTTGCCACCCAGCATAGGCGACACTTGTTCCATCCATGCCAGTCGATCGAGGACATGGGAAACATCACGGGGGCGATCCAGAAACTCACTGGCGGGTAAAATTCGGCTGGGTTCTTCAATTGCAGCAGGGTCTAGAGCCGTATTGTTCAGGGCTTCAACATTACTGCCCACATGTTCTACGGCAACCACAGTCAGTCCATAGGATGCCAAATGCTCGCCCACATAGTTTAGAAAGCGACGATCAGCAGCAAATCCATGGGAAAGAACTACCAGCGGTGCATCTTCCGTAATAGCTCGTTCTGGAATATACACATCTAAGGGGATTAAGCGATTGCGCTCCCTATCTACAAACTTAAATGAACGCTGGGTTATCTCTATTGTCCCGACAGTCGTAGGATCAAGCTCATCCGGCAGATCGATATCATCACTCACTAGCAGCTCCTGTTCCAAAACACTGCTCAGCGCATCACCTTCTAGGCGCGATAGATTTAGCTGTGATGCCAGTGCCAGTGCTGCCGTCAAATCAATATCCAAAGTTTCCTGAGGGACTGCCCGCAAAACTCCCAGCATATTCATGCCATTGCTCTGTTTAGCCGCAAAACGAATGGCACCTCGGATTTCTTCTACGGTTAGGTCAGGCGCTATACGAGCTAAAGAATCAAGCAATAACTCACCGTTAGACGATGCCAAAATATCAGCCACTACTCGATCTGCCATAGCAGGATCCAGTGCTAATCGATTATTGAGCATTGTCCGAAGTTCAGGCGTCAGAAATGCTTGATAAAGCTGCAGACCAGTGGGTACTTGTCCAGTTCTCGCAAACGTTTCAAGATCGCTAATATAAAACGTTTGTCGAATGGGACCTATCTGAATATTGACCCGCTCCGCAGCCTGCACTGGCGTACCGATCACTACACCGACTGCTACAGCACTACCCAATAAAAACGACCGCCATTGCTTCAATAGCTTTAGACCGTTTCCTAACGGTAAAAACTTCGCAAGCCGAGGCGACTCAGTCGCCGAACGAGCAGGATGGATCATAGTTGAATGGAAGTGAGTAAGCGGACGATGGGAAGGTCAGTTCCTAATCTCGGAACCATAGTCCTACCAACAGCTGTAAAATCGCCAAATCATTACTTAAAATAGCAATCCCAACTACAGGTTAGCGGTTGCCAATGTAGCGAACTGATAGGACTGATAACCACGTCACCGTTGACACCAATGATTCCTTCTACAGAAAGACTATAGGTTTGGACGTGGGCAAAGTTGCAATAGACCCTAGAAAATTACTTCATAGCAGATAGTTGTAATGCCGGAAGACAATTATCAAAGACAATTAATAATGACCACCCAAATCATTATTGGCATCATGGGCCCAGGAAATAACACTTCGGAATCTGAACAAGAACTTGCCTATGACCTTGGTCAGGCCATTGCTCAGCAAGGTTGGATATTGCTTACAGGAGGACGCCCCGCAGGTGTAATGGAGGCTGCTAGCCAGGGCGCAGCTTCCTTGGGCGGTACTGTATTAGGAATTTTACCGGATGCTGATGGCACTAACGTAGCCAGTGGGGTCACTCTGCCCATCGTCACGGGTATGGGTAATGCTCGCAATGCTATCAACGTTCTCTCTAGTCATGGGATTATTGCTTGTGGGTTGGGGTTGGGAACCGTTTCTGAAATTGCGCTGGCGCTAAAGGCTCAAAAGCCTGTTGTACTTATGCCTGAAAACCTTCTGGCACATGCTTTTTTTCAATCATTAGCTCCAGATAAATTTCATATGACCGACAATGTAAAACTTTGTATTGATTACTTAAGATTGGCGTTACATAATTCGTAGGTGCACGGCATACCATGCACTTAAAGATTGCGTTTCAAATCTGTCTGAAACCCCTGACGCTGTAGGAGTCGTCGTCGTCGTTGTCGAGCTAGTGCTTGGAGATCTACATTGCGATCAGTTTCATCGACGATTTCACCAATCAGTACCTCTAGCACGTCTTCCAGGGTTACCACTCCGGACACTCCCCCATATTCATCTACCACGATCATCAAATGTTCACGGGCAGTTTGAAAGGTTTTCAGCAACTTGTCAGATCTTTCGGTCGCTGGGATATAGCGGGCTTGACGCATACAACTGGTGACCGGATCCTGGCCACGTCCCTGGACGAGGGCTGCTAAGAGTTCAGCCTTCAGAGCCACACCCAAAACATCATCCAGTTCTTCGCCGATGACAATAATGCGACTATGCTGTGATTGCATAATTTCCTGTTGGGCAGATTCTAAGGACTGACTACCCTCGATATAGGTGATCGCTACCCTTGGGGTCATGATGTCTTGTGCGGCAATGTCATTCATGCGAAAGACCTTTTGGATCATTTCCGCCTCGTCATCTTCGATCAGGCCTTCTTGATAACCCAACATGGCAAGCAATTTGATCTCGGCTTCATTGGTGACCGGTCGCTGGTTGCCTTTTGTTAACGGTGAGGTCAATGTTTCTAGCATCAAAATGATAGGTGTCATCGCCCAGGTTAGGCTGCGCACAGGCATTGCCACTAATAAAGCAAACTGCTCGGCATAGCGCTCACCAATTGTTTTGGGGACAATTTCGGCAAATAAAATAATCAAAAATGTGAGGATGCCGGAAAAAATACCTAACATCAGATTGCCAAATAGCTCTGCTGCAATACGGCTGACCACAAAGCTACCAACGATATTAAAAATATTGTTGAGGATTACTATGGAGGCAATTGGGCGGCTTACCTTTTCTCGAATTGCCAGTAGGGCGAGGGTGGCTGGGTTACGATTTTGGGCTAGCTGTCGAGCTTTCAGTAAAGGAATAGACAGCAGTGCCACTTCAGTGCCTGAACAGATAGCGGAGCCGATAATAACGATCAAAACTGCGATCGCAAGTTGAGCCATGATGGGAATAGAGACAACATATCAATAATCAGAGGCGAAGGATTGCTATGATCCGAGACTAAGCGTACACAGTCGCCTGATGCGCGTATTACCCATGAGGCATGGGTATTTGGCAAAAGCAGTGGCTAACTCACAATACCGATCCTTTGCATACTCGCACTAGCGCGGATTTGCCGAAGTCTTCACGGTTGACTCTCACTCTAAATATAGTTGCCTTATTCCAAATAAGTACACAGGCAACCTAAGGTTTTCTAACATCGTTGATAATTAATACTTAAATCCAGAATATTTGACTTTTCAGACCAGTTCCACCTTTTCTTTACCTCTTAGCACTAACTACCATTCATGAGCGCAACTATCCTTGATGTCCGTAATCTAAAGGTCGAATTCGATACCGCCAATGGCGTGATCAAGGCAGTGGATGGCATTTCATTTCAGGTGCAACGGGGTAAAACCCTTGGCATTGTAGGAGAGTCAGGTTCAGGTAAATCGGTTACTTCTTTATCTGTCATGGGGTTAGTCCCTAATCCACCAGGACGGATTACCCATGGTGAAATCCTATTTTCAGCTAAGCCAGACGAGCCGCCTGTGGATTTGCGACAGGCTTCTCCCAAGCAGATGCAAGACTATCGCGGTAGTCAAATCTCCATGATTTTTCAGGAGCCGATGAGCTCATTAAATCCGGTTTACACCTGTGGCTTTCAACTGGTCGAAGCGATTCGTCAGCACCAGAATGTCCCTAAGGCTGAAGCCGAACAAAGGGTGATTGATAGTTTACAAGAGGTCAAACTGCTTCCTAGCGATGAGGATTTAGCCAGCCAGGTAGCCAAAGAGCAACAGCTTAAGGATCGTAATGCCATTGCTCGAGCGGTCCAACAGCGCAAAAAATCGATGCTCAAGCGCTATCCGCATCAGCTTTCTGGGGGGCAGCTACAGCGGGTGATGATTGCCATGGCCATTGCTTGTAATCCGGCTCTTTTGATTGCTGATGAACCGACTACCGCCCTAGATGTTACCGTTCAGGCCCTGATTTTAGATCTGCTACGAGATTTACGGGATCGGCGGGATATGTCTATGATTTTTATTACCCACGATCTGGGAACTATTGCCGAAATTGCTGACGATGTGGCGGTCATGTATCGTGGCAAAATTGTCGAATATGGCCCCGTCGATCAGATTTTTGCTAATCCAGAACATCCTTATACTAAGGGGCTACTGGCCTGCCGTCCCCGTCCCGAACAACGATTGCGTAAGCTGCCCACTGTGGCTGACTATATGCAGGTCGAAGATTCACCCGATGGAGCGTTTAAGATATTTGCGCGTCATTTTGAGGCTGATGAAGCGACTGCTCTGACGGCAGAAGTAAGCGCTGATGAAACGGTCAATCGTCTAGCACAGCTCAAGGGCGAAACACCTTTAGTAACGATACAAAACCTGAGAGTGGGCTATCCAGTTAAAGGGGTTTTTGGACAAACCACACGTACCTTTATGGCGGTGGATGATGTGTCCTTTGATGTGTATAAAGGCGAAACCTTTGGTCTGGTGGGTGAGTCAGGATGCGGTAAAACTACTCTGGGTCGAGCTTTACTTCGGTTAGTAGAGCCCATGGCAGGCAATATTTTCTTTGAGGGGCGTAATATTCGTCAGCTATCAAAGGGGGATATGCGCAAACTCCGTCGTGAGATGCAAGTCATTTTCCAGGATCCTTTTAGTTCCCTTGATCCGCGCATGACCATTGGTAAAGCCATTGCTGAACCGTTAAAGATTCATAAGGTCATCCGCAGTCGCCAAAACCTTAAAGAACGAGTGGCCTATTTATTGGAGCGGGTCGATATTGATCCTGACTGCGTTAATCGTTTTCCCCATGAGTTTTCGGGGGGGCAGCGTCAACGCATTTGCATTGCCCGTGCCCTGGCGCTAAATCCTAAATTTATTATCTGTGATGAGTCAGTGTCTGCTCTGGATGTATCAGTGCAGGCACAGGTGCTAAATCTCCTTAAGGAGTTGCAAGCAGAATTTGGCCTTACCTATGTGTTTATTTCCCACGATCTAGGCGTGGTGAAATTTATGAGCGATCGCATCATGGTGATGAACCAAGGGCGTCTCGAAGAACTAGGTCCTGCCGATGAGATTTATAACAACCCACAACGTGAGTACACTAAGCAACTGATTTCTGCAATTCCTGCAGGCACATTGGAACGGATTCAGGAGTTGCAAATGGCGAGGGGTGCGATCGCCTCTTAAAAGTTTACGTCTCGGTGAAATTATCGATAGAAATTAAGAGTTTAGATTTTCTCTACAAGAACAATGGGTAGATCCCATTAGCACTCTCCGTAATACTTCTTAATGAGCAGTTTACCGTTTGGTTAAGCCTTCGTGATTTCACCCAGGGAAATCACGAAGGCTTTTACATCTATAGAAAGGCTAAGTAGTTCCTTGTCTTATAGGTTTAAGACAACTGTTGAGTCCCCTAATCGGACTGTTTAACAACATTTTTGCCTGTTTTTTTACTTGGAACTGTTAACAATCCACTTGCGTCCAACCACGTAAGTGTATATGCAAGAAGCTTTACAGGCTAATTCTCTTTGAAGATCGATGTGTTTAAAGTCGAGATATTTAAAGACAAGTCTTTCGTAAATAATCTGCATATTTATTACACCTTAATTGCCCCAAAAACTTGGTGTAGCAAAGCATCGGGTAACTGTGGTCAACAGAGATAACAGACCACTTGTGCATCACCTATGGCTAATTTCGAACACTCATTTCCTACTTTACTTAATCATTAAGAACACATAAGAGCACTATGGCCGCAGTTATCAATAGAATTTCTGTACGAGACGGTGATCCGAGCGGAGGCTTAGAATTTCGCGTTATTTTTACTGAACCAGTCGATATTAGTACTATTGGTCCGGAGGACTTCGTTGTTGTTGGCGGGAGTTCCGCAACAGTAGATAGCGTTAGCGCGGTTAATGCCGATCCTGACCGTATTGATGTTCAAGTTTCTGGCGACGCAGACCTGAATGGGTTTACTGGTGATGTTGGTATTTTTTTCTCAGATACTGTCGACATTACAACAATATCTGATGGTGCTAATGTTAATGCCAATGACTTGCCGCAAGAGGCAAATTACACAGTAGTTCGTTTAGAGGCTGGTGCTCCGACAGCAGAAAGCCCCACAACCGTAGCTCCGGCAACAATAGTGGATATTACATCGGAAAATGGTGGCGGTGACGAAAACGGCGGCGGCGACGAGAACGGCGGCGGTGACGAGAACGGCGGCGGTGACGAGAACGGCGGCGGTGACGAGAACGGCGGCGGTGACGAGAACGGTGGCGGCGACGAGAACGGTGGCGGTGACGTCGTAGAGTCCACTGGTAATGAGTCAGAAACGCTGAAACTGGACAGAATTACTCTGATTGGTGGTGAAGAAGAAACCAGTGCCGACACGTTACAGTTTCGTGTTGTCTTCACTGAAGAAGCTCAAAATGTGAGCATTGAAGACTGGATTGTTACTGGCGAAGAGCCTGATGTCACTACGGCAACAGTCACGAGTGTGTTTCGGGTCAATGTAGAAGATGAAGCTGCTCAAGGTACGCTATACGATATAACCGTCTCTGGTGGTGACTTAGCTGACTTTAATGGCATTGTCGGGATTGCCTTATCTGACGACCAAAATATTGTGGATGCAAATGGAGATGAGTTGCCGACAGCTGCTCCTATTGGTAGAAACTTGAGTTTTAATGTTACCAATGACGGTGGCGACACAACTGACGATGGTGGTGGCGACACGACTGATGAGGGTGGTGGTGACACGACTGACGATGATGGTGGTGACACGACTGGTGATGATGGTGGTGACCCTATTGATGACTCGGCAGTGGGCAGCCTTACTCCAGCCGGAGACGTACTAGAAGTCTCCCTAGTCGATGAAGCCGTCGAAGTCAGCCTAACTGAATCTGACTTCGATAACGTTGGTAGGGTTCGAATCTTCCAAACCGATGCAACTGGCAGTGAGCGTATTCTCATAGGAGGCTTTTCCGTACTAGAAGACGGTATTTTACCTGCGAGTTATTCTCCTAGTTTCACTCTCACGGGAGAGGACTTTGTAGCTAACTTTGACGATGGTTCTGCTGACAGCGATTTTATCCAGGTTGAAATTGTTGAAAGAGGTGTTGTTAGTTTAGCTAACTTTACAGCCGGTAGTCCTTCAACAGTTTCTGCAGACTTTGCTGGGGGCAGTCAGCTACAGTTCGATCTAACTGATTCTGTTGACACTGATCTAATATTAGGGAATGGTCAAACTATTGACCTGACCGGTCTAACAGGTACTTCTGAGGTTGCATTTACGGTTAATCGTGATGCCGCACTAGACAATCTTGTTGGCTTCTACGTTACTGACACTGCTGATGGTGCCATCATCATTGATGACATCACAGGTGAAACCTTAAATCCTGGTGATGAGGGCTATGAAGAGGCTGCTTTGGCAAACCGGTTAAATGTTCAGCTCACAGGCAAGAATGGTCAAGAGACTACCTTTGATGCCACCATCGATAACGGTGTCTTTCTCGGTACATTCATTCAAACCGATGGCGCTAACGGCGAAATCTGGTTTAGCCACCAGGGTGCCAATAGTGATGGTGCCAATCACGTTCGACAGGTAGGTACCAATGCCTTTGGTATTGAAGATCTCGCTGGTGGTGGCGATCGCGACTATAACGATATGGTTATTGAGTTTGATATTACTGCTGTCAATGCCTAAAGTGAGTAAATCTCTAAGTCAGACACCTTAATATTTGGGTCCATATGACTATGGATTGATTAAGGACCGGTGGATTCATCCATCGGTCCTTCTTAATTGCATTAAGCTTTGGTACCCCGAATGGTACTACTGCCTGCCTCAAGGACGCGATAAACTAATCCAGAGAATCTTTTATCCTCATGTCCCATGCGGTTAGACATTAGGGAACTTAATCTAGGGTCAGACTCTGCCGAGCGTGATATCAATCTCGGTTTGGCAGAATACTTTTACCCCAATGCCACCTATCAAAAGTTTCTCAGCGGTCGCAAGACGATCCTGGTAGGGAATCGGGGCACTGGGAAAAGCGCCATCTTTAAGTACATTGCTACTACTGAAACTCGTAAAGGTAATTTAGTTCTGGAGCTGTCTCCAGAGGAATATTCCTACGAACTTTTGTCAGACCACCTCACCAGTGAAGAAGATGGCTTTTGGCGTAAGCAAAGTGCCTACTCAGTCGCCTGGCAATATTTGCTATACACGCTGGTGTTTAAAAATATTGCCCAAACTAAACGAGGTCTACTGTTAGGGCCTACCAAAAATATTTACGATTACGTTTCTCGACAAAATCTATTTCAGCAAACGAGCTCAATTATTACGCTCGTCGATTATCTCAAACGCATCGAACAGGTGAAAACTAGTACTTCTATAGGAGGGCTGCGCAGTCAAGAACTACAAGCGCTCTATAGCTTGGATGAAATTAGAACCCTGTTGCCCAGTCTGCAAGCCGTTCTCAAAAATACTAAAGTCAAGATCTTAATAGACGAACTCGATAAGGGTTGGGACAATTCCGAAGACGCCAAGTTTTTTATTGCTGGACTGTTTCAAGCGACTCAAAAACTGAATCTTATCAGCCCTAATTTAAGGGTATACATCTCTATTCGTCAGGAGCTGTTCGATAACATTCCTCAGATTTATGAAGATGCTCAGAAAATTCGCGAAGATGTGGAGGTTATCCGTTGGGGGAAAAATGAGCTACTCGAACTGATTGGGCGTCGCATTGTGCATTCTTTTCCCCAAGCGTCTAAGCTTAATGCTCATAAGCTCTGGCAATCAGTGTTTGTCGGTCAGATGAAGTCCAGTGATACGGAGACTCTGGACTACATAATTGATCGCACCCAGCTACGTCCTCGCGAATTGCTGCAGTTTTGTAAGCTATGTGCTGAACGGATTGAGTATTCGTTGGCCGGTAGACGCATTGATGAGGCTGCGATCGCAGCTGCCGAAGAATCGTATTCCGAACAAAAGACCCGTGACTTGGCATCAGAATACCGATTTCAATATCCCCACTTACTGGACGTCTTTGAAATTTTTCGGGGAAAACGCAGCTATTACGACAAAGAAGAGTTGGACTACCTACTTTTAGCAATTGTCTGTGGCGAATATGACGTTGAACAAGCCTCTGGTTGGATTCTCGATATGGACTATCTCGAACTCAAACAAATTCTCTGGAAGATTGGCTTTCTCAAGGCTTGGGTTCCTCGTCATACTAATCGTCGTACCAGCTTAGCTGCAGCTTATCTGGGCCATTATGAACTTCCCACCATTAATTTGGAAAATATCAAGAAATTTCGCATTCATCCAGCCTGTACGAGTTTTTTACACTTAAAGGAACCCTCTCTCTAGCGCTCCATAAAACCGGTAAAATCCATTTATGAAATGGAGAGCTACTCGACCCGTCCACCCAATCGAACGCGGAATGCAATCAGTGCCTACTTGGCTGGTGGCATCTCTAGCTGTGATTGCATTGCTAGCCCTTAAAGTGTTGGCCACATCGCCAGAAATTCAGCAGGCGCTCCCCATCAATATGCCAGCCCATCACTGGGCCACGATTAGCACCCTACTGAGCGATGTTGAATCCATTGCCGCTGTAATAGCCGTCATTTTGTACATTAAAGGTGCACCTGAACGACGAGCCCAACGTCATTATGAAGCCTGGCAGGTCGTGGATTTGGCTGCCTCTGCCAATATGGGAGTGAGCTATGCCCGCTATCAAGCTCTAGAAGATTTACATAGAGATGGGCTCTCCCTGCAAGGATTAGAAGCTGCCAATGCCAACCTTGCCGAAATCGAACTCCCGCAAGCAGAATTAAGTCACTCTAACCTCAAAATGGCCAATCTTAGTAAGGCGAATCTCAGTGGTGCCAATTTGCAAGGAGCCGACCTCAGAGCGGCCAATTTGCAACACGCTAATCTGAGAGGTGCCAACTTACAAGGCAGTAATTTGCAGGGAGCAAATCTGCGTAATGCTGAGCTTTGGGATGCTAAATTGTGGGATGCCGATCTAAGTGAAGCAGAACTATGGTGGGCTGAAATTCACATCGAAGATCTTGAGGGTGCACGTCTGTGCCGCACAATCATGCCAAACGGTCAGCAACTCGATCGCGATTGTTAGCCCTCAAAGTTTTCCACAGGTGCTCGCAATTCCTGCGATAGCGGTCAAACCCTGTGGAAAATGTCCTTAAAAATGTGGAAAACTTGATGAAATTTGTCGGGAATCCTGCTCATGTCATCAAACGAAAATTCTACAAAATTCAGATAAAGATAGGGGCCTCTTTGGTGACATAGACCAAGAACTTATGGTCAAAATTATTTAGATGTAAAAAAATCACTTCTAGAGCAAAATTGCTCTCTGGGCTGCATCCCTAGCTAAGAAAAGAGAACCTATGGCTGATGGATGGGGAGATATACCAACCGCAATTCCAACAGAATTAATCTTGCCTAGGCAATATGCACCTGCTAATCAGCTGAGTAGAGCAGGTGCATATCTTCGAGGGGCAAATCTGAGCACAGAAAACCTGGACCGTGTGGATTTTACGCGGGCTGATTTGAGTGGGGCCAACTTGGCACTCTCAAGTTTGATTGATGCCCAAATGGACAACGTTAATCTCAGCGGAGCAATATTGACCCATGCTAATTTAACTGCCGCTAGTCTTAGACGAGCTACTCTACTCGGTACAGTTTTAAGGGCGGCTAAACTTGACCAGGCAACATTGTCCCATGCAAATTTGGCGGGCGCTAACCTCACCGAGGCTGACCTCTGCAATGTTAATCTTGCGGACGCTGATTTAAGTTACGCCATACTCCGAAGAGCAAGCCTGGTAAGCGCAAATCTGAGTCGCACTTGCCTGACGAAAGTCAATGCTAATGGTGCTGAATTGTATGGTATTCACGGTAACTTAACGCAGTTAAGCAGATCCCAACTACAGGGATGTGACCTTCGCCAGGCTAATTTGACTCAGGCCAATATTACCCGAGCTAACCTGGCTCAGTCTAATCTCAATCAAGCCAACTTGTCTGGAACTAACGCCACAGAAGCACTATTAAAACAAGTCAATCTTGCTTGGGTCACCATCAGCTATAGCAACTTCGCATCCGCTAATTTGCAGCGGGTAATTATGACCAATGCAAAACTCGTAGAAACTGATTTTTCAGGGGCTGATTTGCAATATGCAACCTTAGACAATAGTGTCTTTCAACAATGCCGTCTCAACAATATTAGTTGGCATCAGGTGTCGGTGAGAGGCACTCACTTTTGTCACCCCCTTGGCCTATCAAAGTATGAAAAAGCTTGGTTGCGATCGCAAGGCGCAAAGATCAATTAGCGTCCAGCCCAAATACGATACACCGTTCCTTTTACTGTCGGCTGATTTAGCCGTTCTAAAGTTATTGGCATCAAATTAAACTCAAACCCTTGAGCCATAAGAGCTGATTGAAACTCCTGCTTGTGAGGCCGATCGGGATCAGACAACCAACATTCACCTCTATCAGCCAGCACTGTCGACATGAGCCGTATCAATGGCTTAATATTACGTGCCTCATAAATCACATCTGCCGCCAACATCAATTGTACTTGTAACCCTTCCGGTGGAAATCGCCAGTCTAAGGGCAGTGTACTAAAGCGATTAAACCCATTCAGCCTAGCATTGCGAGCAGCAAAGTCTAGGGCAGTCACATCATAGTCACTAAACACCACGTCCATTCCTAACGCCAGCGCTACCAAACCTGATAATCCCAGGCCACAGCCCACTTCCAAAACCTGCATTGCTCTAGGCCAGGGCTGTTGAGCTATGACTTGTCCTAACATGATTGCCGATGGCCATAGTTCAGCCCAATAGGGCATATATTCATCCCGATCAAAAGCCTCATAGGTAGAAGGATGATCTAACAAAGTGTCAATGCTATTAGGTAAAACTAACCTAAATCTTTGTTCACTACCCCCCAGCAGCGGAATTCTCACCAATTCTTCCACTGTATCAACTAACACCTCATCAGGCGTTGTATGCAAAAAGGGTTGAGCCATTACGCCACAGCGTCATCCAGAACCACTTCATCCCGCACTATCTCAAGCCTAATAAAATCTTGGCGAGGATTAGCATGGACAACACGAACATCAAAACGCTCACCTAGCGCTGGTGGTGTTTCAAACCGCATAGCTAACTCTAGACCTAAATCCTCAATCATGACTAAGCCTAAGTTTTCATGCTCACGCAGCCATCGCAATAGCATTACTGACCATCTATGATCAGCTTCACGGCGTAAGTATTCCAAGGCCCAGTAGCGCTTGGTTTGGCGTTCTACAGTGACGGCCTCATACGCGGCTGTGGATACCCCCTGGGTTAGTTCCGTCATTTCCGCAGGAGAAAAAGGCAACGTCTCGCCCCTCAAATGTGCCTTGAGTTGAAAATGGGCTAGCAAATCTGTATAGCGCCGGATAGGTGAGGTCACCTGACTGTAATAATCCAACCCTAGGGTTGCGTGGCGAGCTGGACTAATGCCCATTTCACTGCGGGGCATGCAGCGCCGAATAGCTGAATCTCTGACCCAACCTGTCGGTAATTGCAACAACTCATTATCTGACGGTAGCTCAGGCTCGGGTTGACTACGGAAGGGAATAGCCAGCTCATGGGCTTCACCATAACGAGCCGCTACTTCACCGGTTAAAATCATCATTTCAGCCACGGTTTGTCGTGACTGAGAGTTTTCCAACACATCAATGGTGATTTCTTCATCAATAACCTTAATTGATGATTCCGGCATATTAATAGAAATTGCTCCTTGAGATTTGCGCCACGCTCGTCGCTTCCTAGCACACTCAGCAATTGCATTGAGTTCAGGCTCTGCCTTAAGCCCCAATTCCAACATCTCATCGACGTCCTCATACGTCAGCCGATAAGTGGGCTTAATCACACTGGCCTTAATATCATAATCCTCAACCGCGCCTTCCTCCCCTAGCACAATGCCAAAGCTCAGGGCGCAACAAATTTCTCCCTGGCGTAAACTCATAGGGCCAGTTGCTAGTGCCTCAGGAAACATAGGAATCATCCCTGTGGGCAAATATACTGTCGTACAGCGACGACGGGCCTCTAAATCAATAGCGTCCCCTGGTAAAAGCCAACGGGTAGG